>JBGASI010000319.1:0-5780 GCA_044229815.1 Vicinamibacteria bacterium
GACGCGAGCGTGCCCCTCATCGCCCGCGGTCAGCGTCGCGGGGAGATCCGCGTCGGGGATCCGAAGGCGTTGGCGATCGCCTTCTGGGGGGCCCTGCAAGGCATCGCCGAGGTGCTCGTCTGGTACCCGCACTCCCACGTTCCGGAGAGCGAGGAGGTGTTGGGCCTCCTGAGGCCGCCCGGTAATGCCGGCCCTGCTGTCCGGCCCGCAACGGCCGCTCGAAGTCCGCGGCGGCGGCGCGCCGGGGAGGCAGACGCGCGCCACAATGGCGTGGGTTCCTCAAGAGGAGGTCATTCGTGACGGCTCCAAGCGCAAGTTCCGGTCTCCCCGCCAGGAGGCCGTCGATGCGGGCGGGCATCGCCTGGGGGGGCATCGTCGGCCTGGCCCAGGCTGCGACGCCGCTCGCCCTCTGGTGGATCGATGCGGCGACCGGCTATGCCGTCGGACTGGCCGTGATCGCGTTCGTCTACGTCGGCTTCGCGGTGGCCGACGGACGGCCCAGGGTCATCGTGGTCGAGTGCGCCGTCGCGATGGCTTTCGTCCTCGTCGCCACTGCCGGCATCACGGGCCCGGCGTGGCTGCTCGCCTTCGGGTTCGCGGCCCACGGGGTCAAGGATGCGTGGCAGGAGCGCCGCCAGTTCGTGTCCGGAACCCGGTGGTGGCCGCCGTTCTGCGCCGCCGTCGACTGGGTCGTCGCCTTGATCATCGGGCTGCAGATCGTCGCCGGGGCTCGTCTCCACCGCTAGCCGGGAGTCGCGACCCGCGAAGCCCCGGCATGGAGAGAAGGCGCCGGTCGTCGGCGCCTTAGGCGGGGTGGGGCCGCCGCAGGGGCCCCGGCGCCGCCGCCCCGCCGTCGGCCGCGGCCGCCTACAGGGCGGCGAGGACCTCCTTCATCAGCTGCTTGGAGCCCTCGATCCCGTCGACGGGCCCCTGCTCGTACTCGAGCGCGATCGTCCCGCGGTAGCGGTGCGCGTTGAGGATGCGCACGTTGCGGGCGACGTCGTTCCAGTCCTTCTCCGGGGTCTTCCAGCGGTCCCAGTACTTCGCGTGGATGTGGGTGCGCACGTACGGCATCAGCACCTCGATGCCGTGGAAGAGGTGGTACTCGTGCTCCCAGTTCCCGAAGTCGGGGGTGCACTCGCAGAAGGGGTGGTTCACCTCGTCCATCACGATCAGGATGTTCATGGGGTTCGCGCACAGGCCCCAGTGGTTCTCGATCGTGATCTTCACGCCGACCTTCTCGCCGTAGTCGGCCAGCTCCTTGAACGACTCGATGCACTTCTTCAGGTACACGACGATCTTGTCGTTCTTCGGGTAGCCGCTCTCGTTCGGGCTCGCCTCCGGCATGATCCGCGTGCCGGAGGTGCCGGTGTTCGCCCGCATCGTCTTGGCCTTCAGCAGCGAGGCTGCGTCCATCCAGGCCTTGGCCACGCGGATGCCCTCGCGGCGCTTCTCGTCGTCGGGGTCGGCGAGGTTCTGCGGCGCGTTGTTCGAGATGTGCTGGCAGACGGTCTTCGTCTCGTCCATCTTCGCGACGAGCTTGTCGAGCCACTTGCGCGACGAGGTCTTCGACGGGTCCCAGCGGAACTGCGAGAACGAGCGCCCGTCGCGCTCGATCTTCGTCTCGTTGAACTGCGTCGGGTCGGACGGATCGCCGAAGACGTCCGACCACAGGTCCAGGTGGTAGACGCCGGGGTAGGTGTCCTTGGTCCACTGCGGGAAGTCCAGCATCGTGATCTGGCCGTACTTCTTCCGCATGGCGAGCGTCTCCTCGCTCGGGGGACGGCTGCTGATCGACTTGAACAGCTGCCGCGGCGGCCAGCACGACGACGCGAGGCGGGAGAGCTTCTCCGCGTCGGTGAGCGGGCGCATCCCGACCGCGTCGGCCGACGCCTCCCGGGCGGAGAGCGTCGTGGCCGCCGCGGCGGCGCCGAGGCCGGCCTGCTTCAGGAAGACCCTCCGGCCCTCGGAGATGGGATCGAAGATCATGGGACACCGTCTCTGTCGCTGCACGAGCGCGCAGCCGAAGCCCCGGTGCGCTCCTGCCGGCAGCGGCCTCGAGCCGGACGGTACGAGCCTCCGCGCCGGCCGTCAAGCGGGCGTGACTTTCGACGCCCGGCTCCTTCGCTCGCCCGAGATCGAGACCGTCCTCGCGACGTCTACCTGGTGAGGCTCGTCACGCTGCGCCGGGAAGCGTCGCCGAGCTGGCGGCGGAGCCAGACGGCCATCTCGCCCGGCCCGCGGTGAGACCACGCGTAGTACGGGATCGCGACCAGCGGCTTCGGCTTGCCGTCCGGCGTCACGGCCGTCGTCTCGAGAACACTCAGGCCGTTGAGCAGTTCCGGGCGGGACTTCGCCCGGACCGCTGCGTCGTCGGGCAGGACGAGGTCGAGGACCGCGCCGGCATTGTCCGCCGCCTCTGCGCAGTAGACGAGCGGGCCGCGCTCCAGCGCGACGCGGCCGCGGTCGTCCGCGACGCGCTCGTCCGCCACTACCCGGCGCGGCGTCATGGGCAGTTCGAGGGTGAGCACGTCGCCCGGGCGCCAGGTGCGCGCGACGACCGCGTAGCCGCGGTCGAGCGCGATCGGCACCGGCCGCCCGTCGACCGCCAGCGTCGGCGCGGGCGCGGCGGCGCCGAGGTAGCGGTAGAGCTCGCTCGGGACCGGCTGGTTTCGTGACCAGCCCGGCACGCGAACCCGCAGCTCGAACGCCCTCGCCCGGTCGGGGTCGACGCGCAGCGTGACGCGGCCGTCCCACGGGTAGGCGGTCGCCTGCGACAGCGACACGCGGCCCCCGGCCAGCTCCAGCGCGGCCTCGCTGGCGACGAACAGGTTCACGTAGAGCGTCTCGCCGCGCGTCGCGTAGACGTAGTCCGGCAGCGACGGGATGAAGCGGGCGAGGTTCGTGGGACAGCACGAGCAGTCGAACCAGGGCTTGCGCGTCAGCGCGCCCTGGTTGAAGGCGTAGCGGCCGTCGGACTCGAGCGGGTTCGGGTAGAAGAACGTGTCTCCCGAGAGCGAGACGCCGGCGATCGCGGCGTTGTAGAGCGTGCGCTCGAGGACGTCCACGTACTTCGCGTCGCCCGACTGCAGGAACATCCGCTGGTTCCAGTACACGCTCGCGATCGCGGCGCAGGTCTCGGCGTAGGCCGTGCGATTGGGCAGCTCGAAGGGAGCCCCGAACGCCTCGCCGTCGTGTCGCGCGCCGAGTCCGCCCGTGAGGTAGAGCTTGCCCGAGACGACGTCCGTCCAGATGCGCTCGATCGCCTCGCGGTAGAGCGGGTCGTCCTCGAGCGTCGCGACATCCACCATCGCGGAGTACATGTAGGCGGCACGCACCGCGTGGCCGACGGCTTCGCCCTGCCTCACGACCGGCGCCTGGTCCTGGTTGTACGGCCCGTTCAGCGCGTGGCCCGAGGCGTTGCCGCGCTGGTCGAGGAAGAAGCGGGCAAGGGCGCGGTAACGCTCTTCGCCGGTGATCTCCGCGAGCTTGAACAGTCCCGTCTCGACGATCTGGTGGCCGGGCGGCGTCAGCCGCCTGCCCGGCCCGAACGTACGGTCGAGGAGGTCCGCGTTCCTCAGAGCGATCGCGAGCAGGCTGCGCTTGCCGGTCGCGCGGAAGTGCGCGTACGCGGCCTCGAACAGGTGGCCCGAGTTGTACAGCTCGTGGCTGCCCTGCAGCTCGAGGTCCCACTTCGGGCCCGGCTTCAGCCAGTCGGCGGGGCTGCGCGAGGGATCGATCGTCTTGTAGGTCGTGAGATAGCCGTCCGGCTCCTGGGCCGAGGCGATCAGCGCGATGATGCCGTCGAGGAAGCGGTCGAGCTGCGGGTCGGGGTCCGTCTGCAGCGAGTAGGAGGCCCCTTCGATCAGCTTGTAGACGTCCGTGTCGTTGAAGGGCATCTTGCCCTCGAACGCGCCCGGGCGCTTCCCCGCGGCCCGCTCGAAGTCGCGGAGCCGTCCCTCCTCCTCGCTCTTGCGGAAGCCGAACGGGATCGTGACCTTGCGGTTGGTCGCCACGCGCGGGCCCCAGAAGCGGTCGGTGAGGCGCACGCTGGTGAACGGCACGGAGCGGATCGGGTATGCCGCGGGGACGGAGCGTGAGGCCGCGAGCGGGCTCGCGCAGACTCCGATCACGAGGCCGAGCGGGACGAGGCGAGCGAGCCGGCGGCGACGACCTGCGAGAGTGGCCATGGCCGCGCAATCTATCCGTGCCGCCTCCCGGCCGCAACGTCGATAGCGCGTCAACTCGGGGCGCTCACCCGGATGCGGCCGAGGGCATAGCGGCGCGCGCCGTCCTCGCCGTCGTGTGGCAATGCGATGGCCGGTGTCCCGATCGCCGAGCCGATGGAGACGAAGAGGTCGTAGAGACCCGGCTTCACGCTCGCCGGGATGCGCAGGCTCGAGCTGCGGGACGCGAACGGCGCCGCGCCGGGCGCGCCGACGGGAAGCGAGCGCACGTCGAGGCCGCCGTCCACCATCGCTTCTGGCCGCTGGCGCCGGTCGTCCTGGAGAGCGGCTCGACCAGGATGCGCGCTCGTGGCGCGCATGAACCGCCGCCTCGGCTACCGCCTGCAGCTCGCGTCACCCAGCCCTCGCCGCGGCCGTGGTCGGAGAAGTCGTCGATCGCGACGAGGCGCGTCCTGTGGAAGTGGCGGCGCCAGACCTCGATGTGGCGCACGACCGTCTCCGCCGAGTAGGGCCGCTTCGTGCTCCAGAAGGTGTGGCCCTCGCCCCAGATGCCGAAGGAGCCGACGTCCACCCAGGCCACGTTCGGATCGCCGTCGGCACGACGGCCACGGTCCGATGGGATCCTCGCACCCGCATGCGTTCCTCCGTCCCCGCGCGGCCTCGCGCGGCCGAGCCGCATGATCCCCGTGAACCGGCGGGCTCATGCTCCCGGCCGTGGCCGCGGCGCACGGTCTCCGGGACGTGGCGACCCGCGGACCATGGACGGCGGCGCGTCCGGGAGACTACGCTCAGGCGCGCCGGCCCCGAACCGGCTCTGGAGGATCGAGTGACCACCCGCCCCCGCTGCCCTGCCCTCTCCCTGGCCATCGTTCTCACCCTGTCGCTCGGCACCGCGCGCCCAGCGGCGGCGATCCGCGCACAGGCCGCCCGTCCGCCGATGGGCTGGAACTCCTGGAACAGCTTCGGCGTGACGGTGAACGAAGCCCAGGTGAAGGCGAACGCCGAGTACATGGCGAAGAACCTCAGGCGTTTCGGCTGGGACCACGTCGTGGTCGACCTCGGCTGGTATCTCCCGCCGAGCCTCGACACCCCGGGCTTCAAGATCCCGCAGCCTCCGCAGGCGATCGATGCCCACGGGCGGCTCGTCCCGGACACGTCCAAGTTCCCGTCCGCGGCGGGAGGACGCGGCTTCAAGCCGCTCGCCGACCACGTGCACTCGCTCGGCCTCAAGTTCGGCATCCACATCATGCGCGGCATCCCCTGGCAGGCCGACGTGGAGGGCATGACGATCGCGGGGACCAGCGTGCTCACCCGCTCGGTCGTCGACAAGACGCGGCGCTGCGAGTGGTACCACGGGCTCTACGGCGTCGACACGAAAGCGCCGGGAGGGCAGGCGTACTACGACTCCCTCCTCGCCCTCTACGCGGAGTGGGGGGTCGACTTCATCAAGGCCGACGACATGAGCCGGCCCTACGACACAGGTGAGATCGAAGCCCTCGCGGAAGCGATCCGGCGCTCGCCCCGGCCGATCGTGCTGAGCCTCTCGCCCGGCGCGACGCCTCTCGCGCAGGCGGAGCACGTGAAGGCGCACGC
>JBGASI010000319.1:5801-9392 GCA_044229815.1 Vicinamibacteria bacterium
CTTCTGGGACGTCTGGCGCCTGCTCGACCGGCAGTTCGAGCTGTGCCGGCAGTGGCAGGCACACGCCGGGCCCGGCCACTGGCCGGACGCCGACATGCTGCCGCTCGGCAAGCTGCGCATCAGCCCCGACGACTACGTGGCCGAGCAGATGGGCCTCTCCGTGAAGGAAGTCACGAACGAGCAGACCCGCTTCACGCCGGCCGAGCAGGTCACGATGATGACCTTGTGGAGCTTCTTCCGCTCGCCGCTCATGATGGGCGGCCACCTGCCCGAGAACGACGCGGCGACCCTCGCGCTGCTGACGAACGAAGAGGTGATCGCCGTCAACCAGCGCAGCCGCCGCAACCGCGAGGTCCTGGCCGAGGGCGACCGCGTCGTCTGGGCGGCCGAGGCCGAGGACGGCGGCGCCATGTACGTCGGCCTGTTCAACCGCGGGGCACAGCAGGGCCTCGCGGTCGAGGTTGCGCTGTCGCGCCTGGGCCTTCGCGACACCGCCCGCGTGCGCGACCTGTGGAAGAGGCAGGATCTCGGGGCCGTTCAGGGCGCGGTGCGGGCGAACGTGCCGTCCCACGGCGCCGTGCTGCTCAGGCTCGCGGCGCGCTGAGCGGCGGGCTACCGCGCCCCTGCCGGCCGGCGGACGCTGCCGCTACTGCGGCGGCGTGCCGGGATCGCGCGCGGGACCGGCGGCGCCGACGCGGAAGACACGCAGCGCAGCGCCGCCTCCGTGGCGTTCGCCGCGCAGCCTCGTCGCCCAGCTCTGGTGGCGCGCGGTCTGCGCCGTGACGACGCCCGTCAGGATGTCGACCCACTCGAACCGCCACTCGCCGGCCGGCAGCGCGAGCGTCAGGTCGACCGGCCCGGCGCCGGGAAGCCACACCGCGTACGCTTCGCCGGGCGCGCTCAGCGCGCGCCAGCTGTCGGCGCCGCCCACCACGAAGGCGTCGTCGGGGCGCATGCGAACGAAGGGCAACGACTCCATGAAGCGCAGCAGGATCGCGAGCTGGCCGCGCAGCGCCGGGCTGCCGCCGCTGTCGTAGAGCGGCGTCGAGAAGCGGGGCGTGTCGCTGCCGTCCTCGTGGCCGACCGTGAAGCTGAAGTCGAGGTTGCCGTAGAGCGAGCCGCCGGAGAGCAGGTAGTTCCAGCCCTGGGTCCGGTAGGTGTCGTCCTTCACCCCGCCAAAGCCCGTCTCGTTGAAACCGATCGCGCGCGCGACGCCACGGTTGAGCTGCAGCGAGTCGGCGTTCGCGTCGTAGTGGTACGTGAACACGGAGAGGTTGCGAAAGGCGCCCGCGAGGTCGGCGGACGCGAGCGGCGTGCCCTGGTTCGAGACGTCGACCCCGAGCAGGTGCCTGCGCCCGAGGCGCTTTTCCGCGTCGACGACCCACTCCGAGACGCGGCCGATCCACTCCTTCACCGCGGCCGGGGGCTGCGACACGAACCCGGGCCACTCCTGGTTGTAGAACCACGGCTCGTTGCACAGGTTGAAGAACACGTTGTCGTAGCGGTTGAGCTCGGCCACCAGCTTGCGGGCGTAGGCTTCCTGGCGCTCCAGCACGCTGCCCCCGCCGAGGCTGAGATAGCCTTTGGCGCCGACGTCCGCCGTCTTGTTCACGTTGTTGCGCGGGTTGAGCGGCGCCTGCTCCCAGCCCGGGCCCACGAAGAAGAGGACCGCCTCGACGACGATGTCCCGCCGGGAGGCCTCCTGCATGAAGGCGTGGAGGCGCTCGAAGTAGGCCGGGTCCCAGCGATCGAGGTCGAACTTGTTCCCACCCAGCGCGAAGCCCGGCTCGCGGCTGCGCGCCCACGGCGCCAGGAAGCGGCCAGGTGCGGGCGCCACAGTGTCGTTCACGATGCCGAACGCGCCTTGCCCCTCGACGTAGTCGCCGAGGAAGAGGCGCGTGTGGTTGAGGCCGGCGGCGCTGATCGTCGCCAGGTAGCGCTCGTAGTCGAAATCGGGGTTGACGACCGAGCCGTAGTGCTCGCCCGAGGCCACCAGCAAGGTGGGACGGCCCCGCCACAGGAAGTAGCGCGGGTTGTCGGGGTGCAGGGACAGCGGGGGGCGCAGTCCCTCCGCCGAAGCTGGCGCCGGAAGCAGCGCCAGGATCAGGGAGATCGCCCGCCGGACGAGCGAGAGTGGCATGGTGGCAGCTCCCTTCGCCTACTCGCTCGAGCGCCCGCCGGACAGCACGTCGAGGCCCGCGCGTGACACCTTCACGTCGTCCTCCGACGGGCCACCACTGAACGCCGCGATCAGCACGCCGGTCTCCCCCTTGCGGACCACCCCGCCCGTCCAGCCGAACTCGCCGGTGAGCGGCTTGCGTTGGGCCGTGCCGCTGTCCACGAGCGTCGCCGCCATCTCGGACGCCTTCGCGTAAGCGATGCCCAGCAGGTTGGCTCCGGCGTCGTTGCCCGCCGGCGGCTTCGTCATGTTGCCGACCACCGCCATCCGCGACGACCACGATCGCACCGCAGCGCCCTCGGTCCACGCCACGACGGCCACGCCCTCGATCTTCAGCTCCTGCGCGCGGGCCCGCATCGCCGCGAGCGCCCGCGGCGCGAGGTCGTCGTGAACGCGTACCGCCACGAAGTCGTCGAACTGGTACGCCCCATCCCCGTGCGGACCGTCGGGCGCACCCACGTAGAGCGCGAGCTCGTTCACGGACGCGGGCTCGAACGACGCGCGCTTGCCCGCGCGGTCGAGCCAGCCCGGCCGCTCGAGCCGCGCGAAGGGGATCGTCACGAGCCGCGCCGTCGTGTCGCCCTTCTCGGGACGGTAGCTCGCCTGCCAGAGGTCGTGGACGTTGTCGCCCTTCGCGTCGGCGACGTTCCACTGGACGGTGAGCTCGCGCCCGGAGCCGTCCGGCTTCAGCCAGAAACGCACGGCGTCGAAGCCGGCGAGGTTCCAGTTCTTGACGATGCAGATCGCGGCGTAGAACTTGCCCTCGCCCGGCTCCGTGCGGTACTCGAGCTTCAGCGCGTGCCCGGCGGTCCCGGCAGGCCGGGCCGTGAGTGTCTGCCGCATCCAGTTGCCGTGCGGCGGCTTGTACCAGGCTTTCGCGAACGCCGCGTCCGAGGGATACGACTCGAAGTCCTCGATCACGAGGCCCGCTCCCCTGACCGACGGCCCGCCGGCCTGCGCGAAGGCGGAGCAGGCGAGAGCGAGTCCGAGCACGACCGTCCAGGAAGCCGTCTTCTGCATGGTGTACCTCATCCTCTGCCCAGGAAGGGCGTGAGCATGCCCAGCTGATCCTCGTGCACCTCGCACGACTCGAACGCGAAGGAGCGCGCCATCGCCGCGAGCTCGTCGGGCGAGCGGCCCTTCAGGCGGCGCAGGACGAACTCGAGCGCCGGCGCGTCGAAGTCGCGCCTGACCTCTCGCGCCCACTGCGCGCGGGTGTCAGCCTCCACGTCCGTGCCCCCGAGCAGCGCTCCCACCGCGGCGGCGAACGGCTTCTCGAGCGCGTCGTACTTCGCCAGGAAGTCGACGACGGGCGTGCCGTCGACGAAGCGCCGCCAGGCCGTGTCCCGACGGGGCGTGAGCAGGCCCATGTGCTTCAGGTCCTTGTAGCACCACAGCGCCCAGCCCCACCC
>JBGASI010000320.1:0-5760 GCA_044229815.1 Vicinamibacteria bacterium
GTGGCCGGCACGCCCGCGGCCCTGCCGGCGCGCGACGCGCTGCCTCGCGCCGCGCTCGTGACGGCCGACGCGGCGTTCCTGCTCGTGGCGACGGCGCAGTTCAGCGCGACACCGGTGGGCGTCGTCTGGCGTCTCGCGCTCGACCCGGCCACGGGTCGTCCGATGGTGTCGACGACCCCCGCGGGCACCTCCGGGGACCTCGTGCTCGCCGACGCGGCCGCTCGGGGGCGCTTCGTCTACGGACCGCTGGCGCCGGCGTTCGACCACACCCCCGTGTCGGCGCGGGGACCGGGCCCGGTGGCCGGCTTCGCCCTCGGCTCGGGGGCGACGGGCGCCAGCGTCTGCGTCTACGCCGCGGACGCGGGCACAGGCCGGCTGGGCGAGGTGACCGGCTCGCCGTTCTTCGTCGCGGCATGGACCGTCAACGCGCTCGCGTTCCTGCCCTGAGCGCCCGGGGCCGCCAGGCTCAGCGCCGCGTCTTCTGGTACGTGCCGACGACCTCGGCGTGGGCGAGCACGTGGCCGTCCATGGCCGCCACGACCTCGGCCTTCGTGGCTGCGCCGAGCTCGGGCAGGAGCGTGTCGAGGGCGTAGAGCTTGTGGAAGTAGCGGTGACGGCCGATCGGCGGGCAGGGCCCGCCGTAGCCCGTGCGCTTCCAGTCGTTCGTGCCCTCGCGCGTCCCGGCCGGCAGCGCGCGCGGGCCGATCGCCTGCGCGAGGCCGGTCGTGCCCGGCGGCAGGTTGTAGAGCACCCAGTGCACCCAGGTCGTCTTCGGCGCCGCCGGGTCCGGCGCGTCGGGGTCGTCGACGATCAGCACCAGGCTCTTCGCCGCCGCGGGCACGCCCGTCCACTCGAGGGCGGGCGAGAGGTCCTGCCCCTCGCAGGTGAACAGAGCCGGGATCTCGCCGCCCGGCGCGAACGCCGGCGAGGCGATCGCGAGTCCCATGTCGAGCCTCCTATCGCTTGTACCCGAACGTGCGCAGCAAGTCCCTGCGCCACTTCACGCCCGCCTCGTCCTCGACGCCCTGCGGCGCCGTGCCGTCGATGACCCCGAGGATGCCCCGGCCCTGCGGGCTCTCGGCCACGATCACCTGCAGCGGGTTCGACGTGGCGCAGTAGATCCGGCACACCTCCGGGCAGGCCTTCACCGCGTTCAGCACGTGGATCGGGAAGACGTTCTTCAGCACGATCACGAAGCTGTGCCCGGCGCCGATCGCCTGGGCGATCCGCACGGCGAGCGCCTTCATCTCCTCGTCGGTGCCGTCGGCGCGCACGAGGCACGCGCCCGAGGCCTCGCAGAACGCCAGGCCGAACTGCACGCCGGGCGCGGAGGTGACGACCGCCTCGTAGAGGTCCTCGACCGTCTTCACGAAGTGCGCCTGGCCGAGGATCAGGTTCACCTCGGCCGGCTTGTCGATCGCGACGAGTTTCGTCTCCAGGCTCATCTCTGCCTCTCCTGCGCGCCTTTGGAGTCTGCTCCCGGCGCGGGGCCGCGGGCAAGGGCCCGACGGGGCGCCTGGGCGTCTCGGCGGAAACGGCAGCATTGGACGGGGCCGGGGGGGGCCTATAGACTGTGCGCGAAATGCCCCTCGTCTGCAGCTTCAAGGAGCGTCACGGCCGCGAGTTCTGCGCCACGGACTGTCCGGCGAACGCGCCCTGCGGCGTCTTCGAGTACGTCCGGGTGGAGAAGCCCTCGGACGTCCCGGCGGCGGACCCGGCGGCGATCGACGTGGCCGTGCTCGACATGAACCACGGCTGGCCGAACCTGGGGCACGACTCGCTCGTCCACGCCGTGCTCGACGCCGTGTGCGAGGCGATCGCCGAGCTCGAGCAGGCAGGCCTGCGCGTGCGGGTGCTGTCCTACGACGTGCGGCGGTCGGGGATGCTGCCCGAGGCCCCCGGCGGCCGGCACCAGGTCTACCTCGGCACCGGCGGGCCGGGCCACATCGACCCGGCGCAGAACGACGGCGTCGCGCCGTGGTCGCAGGGTGTGCACGAGGACGCGAGCTGGGAGGGCCCGGCCTTCCGCCTGTTCGACGCGATCCGCGCGGACCCCGAGGCGGCGCTCGTCGCGGTCTGCCACACGTTCGGCGTGCTGTGCCGCTGGTCGGGCGCGGCCGTGCCCGTGCTGCGCGGGGCGCAGAAGGGCAAGTGCACCGGCGTCCTCGAGAACGTGCTGACCCGGCAGGCCGGCGAGCACCCGTGGTTCCGCCGCTTCGCGGAGCTGCTCGGCCCCTCGGCGCGCCTGCGCGTCGTCGAGAACCGCCTGTTCGACCTGGTGCCGCGCCGCGACGCCCCGCCGTGGGCGACGCCGATCGGCTTCGAGACGCTGGGCGTCGGCGGCGACCCGGGCGAGGCCGTGACGATGATCGAGTTCGCCCGCGACCGCGAGGGTGTCGTGCCGCGGGTGTTCGCGGTCAACCACCACCCCGAGATCGTGGACCGCTTCCGCCAGGTGATGATCCTGGACCAGAAGCGGGAGCGGGGCGAGGTGAGCGACGAGTGGTACCGGGAGCGGCTCGACATCCTCACCCGCACGTTCCCCGAGGAGGACGTCGACCAGCGGCTGCACCTGACCTCCGACTTCACGCTCCTCGGCCCGCTGCGCTTCCACCTGTTCCGCCAGATCCGCCGGCGCACGGAAGCGGCGCAGCTCGTGTCGTCGCTGCACGAAGACGCGGTGCTGCAGGCCGTGCTCGGCACGCCCGTGGGCGCGAGCCCGGGCGAGGTGCACTAGGGAGGCGGGATGATCCCGAAGCCCCCGTTCCTCAAGGACCTCAAGCCGGAGCAGGAGATCGCCTCGTTCCAGGCGCTCAAGCCGCGGCTGGCCGAGGTCTGGGACGCGCTCACGATGCGCGAGGAGGAGCCGCACACCGCCGTCGTCGTGCCGTCGCTCACGCTCGACCAGAGCGAGCTGCGCAAGATCGCCGGCGCCAGCTTCTACGAGGAGAGGCTGCTGTTCCTGCTGATCCGCCTGCGCAACCCGCGCGCGCGCATGGTGTTCGTGACCTCGCAACCGATCCACCCGATCATCCTCGAGTACTACCTGCAGTTCCTGGCGGGGATCCCCGCGAGCCACGCGCGCTCGCGCCTGACGCTCTTGTGCGCGGACGACGCCTCGCCGCGCTCGCTGACCGAGAAGGTGCTCGAGCGGCCGCGCCTGATCGAGCGCATCCGCGCCGGCATCCACGACCCGTCGAAGGCCTACCTCACCGTCTTCAACTCGACGCCGCACGAGCGCAAGCTCGCCGTGCTGCTCGGCATCCCGCTCAACGGCTGCGACCCGCAGCTCGCGCACCTGGGGACGAAGTCCGGCAGCCGCAAGGCCTTCCGCGAGGCCGGCATCGAGCTGCCGCTCGGCTTCGAGGACCTGCACGCGCCGGTCGAGATCGAGGAGGCGCTTCGCGAGCTGCGGGCGCGGCGGCCCGGGCTGCGGCGGGCGGTGATCAAGCTCGACGAGAGCTTCTCGGGCGAGGGCAACGCGCTGCTGCGCTACCCGGAGTCGGACTCGCGCGAGGCGCTGCGCGGCGCGCTGCGCGAGGTGGAGTTCGCCGTGCCCAGCGAGACGCCCGAGGCCTACTTCGACAAGTTCTCGAAGATGGGCGGGATCGTCGAGGAGTTCATCGAGGCCGAGGAGAAGCTCTCGCCGAGCGCGCAGCTGCGCGTCAGCCCGCGCGGCGACGTGCAGGCGATCTCGACGCACGACCAGATCCTCGGCGGGCCGAGCGGCCAGGTGTTCCTCGGCTGCCGCTTCCCGGCCCGCGACGACTACCGGGTGCGGATCCAGGAGGCGGGCCTGCGCATCGGGGCCGTGCTCGGGTCGAAGGGCGTCGTGAGCCGGCTCGGCGTCGACTTCCTCGTGCACCGCGACCACCCGTCGCAGGAGTGGAAGCTGACGGCGCTCGAGATCAACCTGCGCATGGGCGGCACGACGCACCCGTACCTGGCGCTGCAGTTCCTGACCGGCGGCCAGCTCGACACCGGCACCGGCCTCTTCCTCTCGCCGGGCGGGCACGCGAAGTACTACAAGGCGACCGACAACCTCTACTCGCCGCACTACCGCGGGCTGCTGCCCGAGGACCTCGTCGAGATCCTGACCGTCAACAAGCTGCACTACTCGCACGGCACCGAGTCGGGCGTGCTGTTCCACCTGATCGGGGCGCTCTCGGAGTTCGGCAAGCTGGGCCTGACGGCGATCGCCAACAGCCCGGCGCAGGTGGACGAGCTGTACGCGCACACGCTCGAGGTGCTCGACCGCGAGACCTCGTACGGCCGCTAGCCGGCGCCGGGGACGGAGAGGAGGCGCCGCGCTTCGGCGCGCGCCTCGTCGAGGCTGGCGACGGCGCCGTCGAGCTGACGCTCGTAGACGGCGCGCACGACGCGGCCCACCTCCGGTCCGGGCGGCACGCCGAGCGCCAGCACGTCGCGGCCCTTGAGCAGCGGCTCGGGCGGACGCAGGGCCACGTCGAGCGCGCGCACGCGCTCGCGGAACCAGTCCATCGCCAGCGGCTCGAAGCGGCCGGGACGGCGGCCGAGGCAGTCGGCCCGGGCGACGCGGTACAGCAGGTCCGGCTCGCACTTGCCCGCGAGCCGGCGGATGGCCCCGTCGGAGACGCGCGCCCGCTCGTCGTAGAGCTGGCCGGGCTTGAGGTGCTGGGCCACGAGGGCCAGCACCTGCCCGCGCAGGTCGTAGCCAAGCAGCGTGTGGACGTTCCAGCGGTCGAGGAGCGCCATCGTCGGCGGCAGGCCCGCCTCCTCGTGGCCGCGCGAGCGGGTGCGGCCGTCCTCGAAGCGCGTCGTGGCCGGCTTGCCGAGGTCGTGGCAGAGCGCCCCGAGCATCACGGCCAGCTGGCGTGGCCGGTCGCCCGCGAGGTCCTGGATCAGGCCCGCGGCCTCGTCCACCACCTGCAGGGTGTGGGCCCAGACGTCGCCCTCGGGGTGCCAGGCGGGGTCCTGCGGCGTCGACTGGAGCGGCAGAAGCTCGGGAGCGATGACCGGCAGCAGGCCCCAGTCCTTCAGCAGGGCCAGTCCGCGCGAGGGCTGCCGCGCCTTCAGCAGCAGCTTCTCGATCTCGCCGAACACGCGGTCGGGCGGCAGCTCGGCGAGGGGCATCGACGCGCACAGCGCGGCCGTGGCCGGCTCCAGCTCGAGCGCGAAGCGCGCGGCGAACTGGACGGCGCGCAGGGCGCGCAGGGGGTCCTCGCCGAAGTGGCGCGCGTCGACCGCGCGCAGGATCCGGGCCTCGAGGTCACGACGGCCGCCGAACGGGTCGATGACCTCACCCGTCTCCGGGTCGAACAGCAAGGCGTTCATCGTGAAGTCACGCCGGCGCGCCGCGTCCTCGACGGAGAGCAAGGGATCGCCCGCGACCGCGATCCCGCGGTGGCCGGGGCCGACCTTCGAGTCGCGCCGCGGCAGCGCCACGTCGACGGCCCCGTCGACGCCCTCGACGCCGGAGACCTTGTACACGCGGAACGCCTGGCCCACCGCGTCGACCCGCCCCGCGCCGCGCAGCACGCCCTCGAGCCGATCGGCGCCGAGGCCGAACACCTCGATGTCCCAGTCCTTGCTCTCGAGCCCCAGCAGCGCGTCCCGGACCGTCCCGCCCACGACGAACGGCCGCCCCCCCGCCGCCCGCAGCAGGCCCAGCACACGCACGAGACCCGGAGGCAGATCGAGTTTCATGATCGGACGCCGGACCAGCCTACCAGCAACCCCCGGGGGTCGGGAGCCACCCCGGGGGGATCCGGGGGGCCTGGC
>JBGASI010000321.1:0-5752 GCA_044229815.1 Vicinamibacteria bacterium
CGACACCGAGGTTGCGGTTGCTGCGCGGGCACAGCACGAGCGACACGCCCCGCCGCGCCAGCAGCTCGCGCCCGGCGGTCCTCGGGTTGCGGGCGTCGATCGCGTGGTCGACCAGCCGGTTGAAGCCCATGGCCGCGCTGCGCGCCGAGACCATGGCCGCCACGATCCAGAGGAGGCGCCAGGTGGTGAGGCCGCCGCCGGCCGCCGCGAGCGCGGCCGAGGCCAGCGCGAACGGCAGCGCGAACACCGAGTGGGAGAAGCGGATCATCCGCCCGTAGGCGCGGGTGCGCTCGAGCACGGCCGTGTTCATCGGGTCTCCACCCGCGCGAGGCGAGCCTCGCCGGAGAGCAGGTGCGCGTAGGGGTCCTCGGGCGTCCGCTCCGCGGCGGCGAAGACGAGCGCGGCGCGGCAGCCGGGGGCGATCGCGCCAAGATCGGAGAAGCCCAGGGCCGCGGCGCCGCCGGCGGTCGCCAAGCGCAGGATCAGGGCCGGCTCGAGCGTCGGGAACTGCCGGTGCAGCAGGACGGCGTCGTCGAGCACGTCCAGCGTCTCGGCGCTCGCCAGGCTGTCGGTGCCGAGCGCCAGCCGCACGCCGGCCGCCACGAGCGCGGGGACGTCGGCGGTTCCGACACCGAGGTTGCGGTTGCTGCGCGGGCACAGCACGAGCGACACGCCCCGCCGCGCCAGCAGCTCGCGATCGGCGGGCCCGAGTTGCACGCCGTGCACGGCCACGAGCCGCGGTTCGAGCGCTCCCAGCGCCTCGAGGTGGCCGACGGGGCTCCGGCCGGGCGGCTGGAACGCCACGTGCCCGAGGCCGCGGCGGGCCAGGAACCCGGCCCAGTCGCCGCCACCGTCGGCCAGGAAGCGGCTCTCGTCCGGCGACTCGGCCAGGTGGATGCCGCCCAGCCCGCCCCGGGCGGCCAGCAACCGCAGCAGCTCGGGCGAGACCGAGTGCGGCGCGTGGGCGGCGAGCCGAACCTCGAGGCCGGCCCGCAGCAGGGGCGCGACGGCCTTCAACCGCGCCTCGCCCCACGACAGCGTCGCCTCCGCGCGCGCCGGATCCCACGCCAGCAGTTCGGCGAAGACGACGGCCGAGAGGCTCGAGGCGGCCAGGGCGTCGACGTGCGCGAGGGCGTTCGACACGTCGCCGACGGCCACGGTCCCCCGCTCCTCGAGGAAACGGATCGCGGACGACGTGGCCGCCCGGGCCACCCGCTCCGCCTCATCCGCGGCAGGATCCGCCGCCTCCGAGCGGGGCGCCGTGGCCGATGCGCCGCCGCGCGCGGCGACCAGCGCCTCGATCCATGCGACGAAGCCGCCACCGAAGGGCACCCTCCCGGCCAGGTGGGACAACTCGAGGTGGCAGTGGGCGTTGACGAGGCCCGGGAGCAGTACTCCCGGCCCGAGGTCACGGACGGCGCCGGCCGGCAGGCCGGGGTCCTCGTGCCCTCCAACCCACGCGACGCGGCCTCCCTCGACGGCGACGCGCCCGTCGCGAATCGGCGCCCGCGACACGGGCAGCACCCAGCCGGCCTGCAGGATCTCCATGGCGGTCACCCACTATAGCGGACCCGGTCGGGGCCGGGCCAACGAGGCGGGCTACAATCCCTGTGCAACAAGGAGCGCGATTCGATGAGATCTTCTCTGTCCCTCGCCCTGTTCCTCAGCGGCGCCGCAGCCCTGGCGAGCGCCCAGCCGTTCGCGCCCACGTGGGAGTCCGTGGACCGTCGCCCCACGCCCGCCTGGTTCACGGACGCCAAGTTCGGCGTCTTCATCCACTGGGGCACCTACTCGGTCCCGAGCTACGCCCCGGTCATCCCGGGCAAGCTGGCCTATGCCGAGTGGTACTGGAACGCCATGACCACCGGGAAGAGCAAGGACGCGAACCCGGTCCAGACCGGCACCTGGGAGTACCACAAGCAGCAGTACGGTCCCGACTACGACTACGCGAACTTCGCCCCGCAGTTCCGGGCCGAGCTGTTCGACCCGGGCCACTGGGCGGACGTGTTCCAGCGCTCCGGGGCGAGGTACGTGGTGCTGACCTCCAAGCACCACGAGGGCTTCGCGCTGTGGCCCAGCCGCGAGGCCTCGGCCACCTGGGGCCGCCCGTGGAACGCGGTCGAGACGGGCCCGAAGCGCGACGTGCTCGGCGACCTCTCGCAGGCGGTCCGGGCGAAGGGCCTCAAGATGGGCTACTACTACTCGCTCTACGAGTGGTACAACCCGCTCTGGCTCTCGGACAAACCCCGCTACATCCGCGAGCACATGTTCCCGCAGTTCAAGGACCTGGTGACGCGCTACCAGCCGGAGCTCGTCTTCGCCGACGGCGAGTGGGACCTGCCGTCCGCCGAGTGGCGCTCCCCGGAGCTGCTCGCCTGGCTCTTCAACGAGTCCAAGGTCAAGGACACGGTCGTGGTCAACGACCGCTGGGGCAAGGACTCGCGCCACAAGCACGGCGGCTACTGGACGACCGAGTACACGCCGGGGATGAGCGGCAGCGATCACCCGTGGGAGGAGAGCCGCGGCATGGGCTTCTCCTACGGCTACAACCGCGCCGAGCGCCTCGAGCACTACCACTCGGGCCGCGGGCTCGTCATCATGCTGTGCGACATCGTCAGCCGCGGCGGCAACCTGCTGCTCGACATCGGGCCGGACGGCGACGGGACGATCCCGGTCGTGATGGAGGAGCGCCTGACGCAGATCGGCTCCTGGCTCAAGACGAACGGCGAGGCGATCTACGGCACGCGGCCCTTCACGGCGGCCAAGCAGTGGAGCGCCGGCGAGGTGCCGAAGATCGACTACAACCAGGAGTTCGAGAGCGCCTACGACGTCACGAAGCTCACCGAGCGTCCGGCTCCCGGCAAGGCCTCGATCGAGGCCTTCTTCACGGCCAAGGGCCGCGACGTGTACGCGATCCTGCCGCGCTGGCCGGGCCGGCGCTTCACGCTCAAGGACGCGGCCGCTCTCGAGCCGAAGTCCGTGACGCTCCTGGGCGGGGGCGGCCCCCTGCGCTTCAGCAAGTCCGGAGCGGCGATCGACATCGACCTGCCCGACCTGCCCGAGGACCTGCTGGGGCAGCCCGCCTGGGTGCTGAAGCTGACCCGGTAGCAACAGACCGGCCCCGGGGCCTGTGGCCTCGCCCCGGGGCCTCAGCTTCCTCCGCCCACCGGGCCCTGCACCGGCTTTACAGGGGTTTACAGCGCCCTTGCAGGGCGGTGGAGACGCGGGAGCACCACTGATGCGATTCTCTCTGTGCGGCGACGAGCGCCGCCGGGAGGCCCCTTGACCGAGGAGACTGCAGTGCCGTCTTGCCCCGCCGAAGGAAGCCGAGCGTGCTGACGTCGGCGGCGTGGCTCCTCACCCTGGCGGCCGCTCTAGCCCCCGCAGCGACGCCCGGCCGCGACAGCGTCCTTGGCGAGGCGACGTCGCTCGTCCCGGCCGAGAAGCGCCTCGTCCTGCACAGGGACGCCGGCGGCGAGATCGCGGTCGTCTACGACGAGAAGACCGCCTTCCTGCGCGCCCGTCCCGGCGCGACCAGCCTCGAGGGCGCCACCCCGCTGCCGCCGGCCGAGCTGGCCGTCGGCGACCGGCTGCTCTGCCGGGGCACCCTCGCCGAGGACGGGGCCCGCCTGCTGGCCAACCGCGTCGTCGTGATGACGCGCAGCGACGTGGAGACCCGGCGTCAGCGCGAGCGCGAGGACTGGCAGAAGCGCGGCCTCGCCGGCATCGTAGCGTCCGTCGATCCGCAGCTGCGCGCGATCGGCGTCCGAGTCACCCAGGGCGGCGCGGCGCGGACGCTGACCGTGGAAGCTGGCGCGCCCGGCGTCGTCTTCCGTCGCTACGCCCCGGCGTCCGTGCGCTTCGCGGACGCGCGGCCGGGCGAGTTCACCGACCTTGCGGCCGGCGACCAGATCCGCGTGCTCGGCAACCGGAGCCCCGACGGGACCCGCGTCGTCGCGGAGCAGGTCGTCTCCGGCGCCTTCCGGGTCGTCCGCGGGCTCGTGAGCGAGGTCGATCCCACCGCGGGCACCCTGGTGGTGCGCGAGACCGCGCGCGGCGCCTCGCCCGTCCCGGTGGTCGTCTCGAAGGACACGCTGCTGCGCCGCCTGCCCCCGATGATGGTCGCCCGCCTGCTGCGCGGTGGCGAGCCCGCGTCCCCCGCCGCCCCCGCCGACGCGGGGCGCGCCCCCGATCCCGACGAGGCGCTCGAGCGCCTGCCGGCCGCCACGCTCGCCGAGGTGAACAAGGGCGACGAGGTCGCGGTGCTCGGCCCGAAGCAGGCGCCTGCACAGGGACTGCCCGCCATCAAGCTCGTCGCCTGGACGACACCGTCCTGGCCCTCCGGCGCTCGCGGCACCCGCGGGCGCGGCGAGGCCGGCGCGGGCTCGGCCGATCCGTTCTCCGACCTGCTCGGGGCGGGAGGAGACACTTCATGGTGAGACAGCCGATCCTGCGCGCCGTCGTCTGGGCGGCCGCGCTGGCCTGCGCGGCGGGCCCGCGTCCCGTGGCGGCCGCCGAGCCGGCCACCGTCCTCGCGGAAGCCCGAACCGGCCGCGTGCGCGGCCAGGTCAGCGACCCCTCCGGCGCCGGCGTACCGGCGGCCCACGTGGAGCTCAGCGGCGCCGGCACCCGCCGGGCGGCGAAGACGGACGGCCGCGGGGCGTGGTCGCTCGAGGGCCTGCCGCCGGGCCGCTACATGCTGGTCGTGACGCGCCCGGGCTTCACCGCCGCCGCGCGCACCGACGTCGACGTCGCTGCCGCCCGGGAGACCGTCGTCGACACCGCGCTGGCGATCGCTCCCGTCGAGGAATCCCTGACGGTGAGCGAGTCGCGCGCGCCGCTCGGCCTCTCGTCCGACCAGGCCGCGGGCACGATCGTGATCGAGGGCAGCCAGCTCGACTCGCTGCCCGACGACCCGGACGAGCTGGCGGACGCCCTCCAGGCGCTCGCCGGCTCCGCCGCGGGGCCCAACGGGGGACAGGTCTTCGTGGACGGCTTCAGCGGCGGCCGGCTGCCGCCCAAGTCGGCCATCCGCCAGGTGCGCCTGAACGCCAGCCCCTTCTCCGCCGAGTACGACCGGCCGGGCTTCGGCCGCATCGAGATCCTCACCAAGCCCGGCAGCGAATCCTTCCGGGGCGAGGCCTCGCTGCACTTCAACGACTCCGCGCTCAACACGAAGGACCCCTTCGCCACCAGCAAGCCGGACTACCGGCGCACCACCTGGAGCGCCAACCTGGGCGGACCGCTGGTCAAGGGCAAGGCCTCGTTCTTCGTGGACTTCGAGAGGCGCGCCGTCGACGACGTGCAGTTGGTCAACGCCACGGTGCTCGGCCCCGGCTACACGCTGGTGCCCTTCAACGACACGCTGGTGGTTCCGCAGTGGCGCACGAGCGTGAGCCCCCGCCTGGACACGCAGCTGGGCGAGTCGCACACCCTCACCCTGCGCTACGCCTACACCTCGACCGAGCAGCGGGACGCCGGCGTCGGCGGCTTCTCCCTGCCCTCGCGCGGCTACGACACGACGAGCTCCCAGCAGATGTTCCAGCTCGGCGAGACCGCCGTCTTCGGCAAGGTCATCAACGAGGCGCGCGTGCAGTGGACGCGCCAGGACCGCGCGCAGGATCCGCTCAGCCTCGATCCGACCCTGCAGGTGCAGGACGCCTTCACGGGGGGCGGCTCGGGCGTCGGCGTGTCCTCGCGCGGCGAGGACCGGCTCGAGCTGCACGACATCGTCTCCTGGAGCAAGGGCGCG
>JBGASI010000322.1:0-5747 GCA_044229815.1 Vicinamibacteria bacterium
AGTTGCACAGTACGCTCGCAAAGCCGCCCTCCTCGAGGTGCTCCGGCAGCCGGCCCACGATCTCGGCGCACAGCGCGTCGCGCGAGCGCCCGCCGTCCCGGAAGACGAAACGGTGATCCGGCGAGATCGTGTACGGCGGGTTGCACAGCGCGAGGTCGAAGCGCTCGCCGGCCAGGGGCTCGAACCAGCTGCCCTCGCGGCACTCGACGTTCGCGATGCCGTTGAGCGCCGCGTTGAAGCGCGTGAAGGCGAGGGCGCGCGGGTTGACGTCGACGGCGACGACGCGCTCGGCGTGCCGCGCGGCGAGCAGCGCCTGGATCCCCCCGCCGCAGCCGAGGTCGAGCGCGCGGCGCACGCGGCGGCGAACGGTGAGGCTCGCCAGCGTCAAGGCCGGCGGGTTGAGCCCGAGCACGTGCTCGGGCCGCAGGCCGCCCGCGTCCTCCGGTACGCGGTCCCGTGCCAGGACCAGGCCGAACGCGGCGACGAGTCCCACCCTGGAGACGACCGTGTCGCCCCGTTTCTCGAGGAGGCCGAGCGCCTCGACCTCATCGAGGGTCATCGGCGCAAATGCCGCGCACGCTTCCGCCTCGCTCACCGGCACGTACAGGCCGAACAGCTTGATCAGCGTGTGCAGTGGCAGCGGAGCGACAAGCCGGCGCAGGTACAGGGGAAGGTCGCCGCGCCGGTGGCTGGCGCCGGGCGCCTCGCCCAGCACCCGCTCGACACCGTCGGCGTAGCCGCGCGCCGCGAGCACGGCCCGCAGTCGTTCGATCTCCGCGCGGGCCGTCCAATCGAGCACGCAACCACTCCTTTACAGGCACCCGTGGTTGGTCGGGGCTCGCGACGGGCGGCCGCGGGAGAGCGGAGTTCAGGCCTGGACGAGGGACGCTGGGCGGAGACTAGCGGCCCGCGGGCGTTCGGTCAATGGAAAAGCCTCAGTCCCAGTTCTTGACCCGGGGCCACAGCTCGGCGAGCGACTGGCGCGGCTGACGGCAGACGAGCACCGGCCGGTTCTCCCAGGCGGCCGTCCAGGGGTGCGCGAGCTCGGCCGCGACCTCGACCTGCCCGCACCACTGCTCGAGCCTCTCGCGCCGGTCGCCGAGCACGATGAAGACGTCCTTGCCGGGGTCGCCGGGGCCCCACAGCCAGTAGCTCTGGTGCGTGCCGAGGGCCTTGATCGGCAGGCCGTACTTCGGCCCCAGCAGGTCGACGGCGCCCGACTGGCCGTAGTCGTTGCCGATGATCGCGACCCGCGAGCGCTCCTCCGGCGTGAGCCCCCAGTAGACCTGCGAGACGGCCGCCACCATCTCGTCCCAGCCGAACTGCCAGGCGAAGACGTGCGGCAGCGCGGCGCGCGCGTGGGCCTTCTCGCTGGCCGGCGGCGTGAAGCCGAGGCGCTGCTGGAAGGACAGGAGCCGGTCGACGGGCAGGATCGGCAGCAGCAAAGGCAGCAGCGGGAGGAACGCGAGCTGGAGCACGACGAGGGCCGGGCGCAGCAGGCGGCGCCGGCCCGACGCCGCGAAGCCCTCGAGCGCGACCGCGCCGGCGGCGTACAGCGTCGCGAACGCGGGGGCCAGGTAGTAGTCCTTGCCCTTCGTGGCGATGAACGCCGCGAGTGTCACCAGGAACGCCCAGCCGAGCGGGCGGAACGACCTGCCCCGCTTCGAGAGGAGCAGCCAGCCGAGGCCGGTCAGCCAGACGGGGAGCGTGAACGGGCCCATGTTGAGGGCCTGGCGCAGCACGTAGTCGAGCGGTCCCAGCACCACGTCCCGGCCGCTCGCGCGGATGTTGCGCATCAGCTCGAAGAAGGGCCAGTCGTGACGGATGTTCCAGACGAGGTTCGGCAGGAAGATTGCGAGGGCGAGCGCGCCGCCCAGCCAGGGCCAGGGCCGCGCGAAGGCGCGCCGCTGCGGGCCGAGCAGGACGCCGAGGACGAGCGCGCCGGCGAAGACGGCCATCGAGTACTTGTTCTGCAGGCCGAGGCCGCCGAGCGCCCCGAAGGCGAGCCACAGCCGCTCGTCGCCGCCGCGGGCGATGCGCGCGACCACGAAGGCGCAGGCCGTCCAGAACAGCGGCTCGAACGCGTTCATCGTGAAGAGGTAGTGCATCACGACGTAGACGCCGGCGAGGGCCGTGGTCAGCGCCGCCAGGCCCATCGCGAACCGTCCGCCGCCCAGCTCGCGTGCGAGCAGACCCGCCAGGACCACGAGCGCCGCCCCGGCGAGGGCCGAGGGGAGGCGCAGCGCGAGGAGCGACGTGCCGAGCGTGTGCCGCACCAGCCAGGCCACGAGCGCGACGAGCGGCGGCTGGTCCACGTAGCCCCAGTCGAGGTGCTCGCCGCAGGCCATGAAGTACAGCTCGTCGCCGAAGTAGCCGTAGCGCGACGCGGTGGCGAGGTGCAGCAACAGCTTGGCGAGCGCCACCGCCAGGACGACACCCACACCGCCACGGATCCAGGATCTCGAGCCGATCATCGGGAACCTCCGCCCGATCGAGCGAACGGGGCCACCGCGTGCAAGGTGGCTCCCGCTTTATACGCCGGAAGCCCCGCCGGCCGCGACCGGTCCGTCTGGCTCAGTCGCCTTTTCCGACACGGTGGCGCCGCGCGCAGGACTGGAGCGGTCGCCACGCGTTCCCGTACGCCGGAAACCCTGAGACATGAAGCGTCGTCGTGAGCCATCGGATCCTGAGTCAATCCAGTACAAACGGTCCTGACGCCGCCAAGCGGCGAGGCGTAGCATCGGTGCAGATCGCCGTGCGTCATGCAGGCCATGACGTGTACGGAAGGCCTGCGGCCGCGGCGCCGTTGGAGGCACCGATGACCAGCAGCGTGGCGCTACCGCGCGTCGAGGACCAGGACCTCCTGGACCGCATCATCGCGGAGCAGGGCAACCGCCCCGGTTCGCTCCTCGGCATCCTGGAGAAGCTGCAGGAGCAGCAGCGCAACAAGTACCTGCCGATGGAGACGCTCGAGTACGTGGCCGCGCGCACCGGCGTGCCGCAGTCGCAGGTCTACGGCGTCGCCACGTTCTACGCGCTGTTCAACCTCGAGCCGCAGGGGACGCACACCGTGGCGATCTGCCGCGGCACCGCCTGCCACACGCGCGGCTCGCGCGCGCTGCTCGAGCGGGTGAAGCTGCAGCTCGGGATGCACGAGACCGGCGAGGGAGCGGACAAGCTCACGCTCACGACGCCGGACCGCAAGTTCACGATCCGCACCGTCGCCTGCTTCGGCCAGTGCGCGCTCGCGCCGGTGGTCGAGGTGGACCACGCGATCCGCGGCCACGTCAAGGAGCAGGCCCTCATGCGCGAGGTGGACAAGCTGCGCAAGGAGGGCGGCCGATGAGCGTCAAGATCCAGGACATCGCCGCCTTCAACGAGGTCCGCGAGGCCGGGCTCGCGAAGCTGCTGCCGAGCAAGCCGCGGATCGGCGTCGGCATGGGCACCTGCGGCTCGGGCAACGGCGCCGAGGCCGTCTTCCATGCGTTCTCCTCCGAGATCGACGCGCGCGGGCTCGCCGTCCAGCTCGCGCCCGTCGGCTGCTTCGGCTTCTGCGCCGAGGAGCCGCTCGTCAACGTCTGGGTGCCGGGCCGGCCGCTGCTGCTGCTGCACCGCGTGCAGCCGAACCACGTCGACGGGATCCTGCACGGCCTCAACCACGGCCACCTGCCGCCGCCCGAGATCGTGCTGTGCAAGATCGAGGAGTGGGACCACCTCACCGGCCACGTGAAGTACGGCTACGGCTATCCCGAGCTGCCGCACTGGCACGAGATCCCGTTCTTCAAGGGCCAGGTCAAGATCGTCCTGCGCAACTGCGGGCTGATCAACCCCGACGACATCGAGGAGTACGTGGCGATCGGCGGCTACCAGGCCCTGTACAAGGTGCTGATCGACCAGAACCCCGCGGGCGTCATCGAGCAGATCAAGGCCGCGAAGCTGCGCGGCCGCGGCGGCGCGGGCTACCTGACCGGGAACAAGTGGGAGTTCCTGCGCGCGGCGGCCGGGCCCGAGAAGTACCTCGTCTGCAACGCCGACGAGGGCGACCCCGGCGCCTACATGAACCGCAACGAGATCGAGTCCGACCCGCATGCCCTGCTCGAGGGGATGCTGATCGCGGGCTACGTGACGGGCGCGCCCAAGGGGATCATCTACGTGCGCGCCGAGTACCCGCTGGCGGTGCTGCGCCTCGAGCGCGCGATCGAGCAGGCGCGCGCCTACGGCGTCATCGGCGACAACGTGCTCGGCCGCGGCTTCAGCTTCGACATCCAGATGGTCGAGGGCGCGGGCGCCTTCGTCTGCGGCGAGGAGACGGCGCTGATCGCCTCGCTCGAGGGCCAGTCGGGCCGCCCCCGGCCGCGCCCGCCCTTCCCGGCGCAGAAGGGGCTCTACGCGAAGCCGACCAACATCAACAACGTCGAGACCTGGTACAACGTCGCCCCGATCGTCTCCAAGGGCGCGGCCTGGTTCACCGAGACCGGCAGCGCGAAGAGCGCGGGCACCAAGGTCTTCTCGCTGGTGGGCAAGGTGAAGAGCACCGGCCTCGTCGAGATGCCGCTGGGCACGCCGCTCGCGAAGTTCATCTACGACATCGGCGGCGGCGGCACCGGCGGCCGCGAGATCAAGGCCGTACAGACGGGCGGCCCCTCGGGCGGCTGCATCCCCGCCGACATGTTCGAGACGCCGGTCGACTACGAGACGCTCTCGCAGCTCGGCTCGATCATGGGCTCGGGCGGCATGGTCGTGATGGACGAAGACAACTGCATGGTCGACGTCGCCCGCTACTTCATCGAGTTCACCCACGCGGAGAGCTGCGGCAAGTGCGTGCCCTGCCGCGTCGGCCTCGACAAGGCGCTGCGCATGCTCAACGGCATCACCGTGGGCACCGGCGTGCAGGAGGACCTGGAGTCGCTCGACGAGCTGTGCCGGATGGTGCGCGACACCTCGCTGTGCGGGCTGGGCCAGAGCGCCCCGAACCCGGTGCTGACGACGCTGCGCCACTTCCGCCACGAGTTCGAGGACCACATCCGGGTGCGGCGCTGCCGCGCCGGCGTCTGCGACGACCTCGCGCTCTCCCCGTGCGAGAACTCGTGCCCGCTGCACATGAACATCCCGCGCTTCCTGCAGCTGTACAACGAGGGCCGGGCCGAGGACGCCTTCCTCTCGGTGATCCTCGACAACCCGCTGCCGGCCTCGACCGGCCGCGTCTGCCAGCACCCGTGCGACGACCGCTGCCGCCGCTCGGCGATCGACGAGTCCGTGAACATGCGCGACGTGCACCGGCTGATCGCGGACCAGGTCTTCCTCTCGGACCGCTTCGAGGCGATGGTCGGCCGGGTGATCGAGCGCAAGCTGGAGCCGACCGGCCGCGAGGTGGCGATCGTCGGCGCCGGGCCGACCGGCCTCGCCTGCGCCTACTACCTCGCGCTGCTCGGCCACACGGTCACCGTGTACGACTCGCGGCCGGCCGCGGGCGGCATGCTGCGCTACGCGCTGCCTGAGTACCGGCTGCCGAAGGCCGTGCTCGACAAGGAGATCGAGCTGATCGAGCGGCTCGGCGTGCGCTTCCAGTTCAACGTCAGCGTCGGCGAGGGGCTCGGCCTGAACGACCTCGCGCACCAGTACGACGCGGTCTTCCTCGCGATCGGCACCTGGAAGGAGGCGTGGGTCTATCTCCCCGGCACGGAGCTGACCGGCGTGCTGCCCGCGCTGCCCTTCCTCGAGGGTGTCGCGCGCAACGAGCCGCTGGC
>JBGASI010000323.1:0-5739 GCA_044229815.1 Vicinamibacteria bacterium
GTACGAGGGCGAGGAACTGCGCTTCCGGGTGAAGGGGGCGCTCTACCGCGTCCCGCGCGCGCTGGTGGCCCGCGTCGAGAGCCCCGCGGGCGGGCTCCTCGATCCCGACGTGCGCCGCAGCCGCGAGCGCCTCGCGGCGGGCGACCCCGCCGAGGCCCTGCGCTTCGCGCGGCTCGGGGTGTTTCGCGATCCGACCTCGGTGCCGGCGCTGGTCGCGCTCTCCGCGGCCCAGACGGCGCTCGGGGACTTCGCCCGCGGCCGCCAGAGCGCCGAGTCCGCCCTCTCGTTCGACGGCTCGAGCGCCGCGGCCCACGAGCGGCTCGGCGACGCGCAGGCCGAGCTGGCCGACTTCGAAGGGGCGAGGGCGAGCTACGGGCGGGCGCTCGCCCTCGATCCGCAGCCGGGCTTGCAGCGCAAGCTGGACGGGATCTCGGCGACGGCGGGCTCGGTCTCGAGCGCCCGCTTCCGGGTGCGCTACGACGGCGCGGCCGACGAGCCGCTCGGCCTCGCGGTGCTGAAGGCGCTCGACGCCGCCTGGGACGACCACGCCAGGCGTCTCGGCTTCACGCCCGGGCAGCCGGTGACCATCGTGCTGCAGACGGCCCAGGGCTTCCGGGACACGACCCGCGCGCCGGAGTGGGCCGCGGCCTGGAACGACGGCACCATCCGCGTGCCCGTGATGGGGCTGGCGACGCCGACGCCCGGGCTCGTGCGCGTGCTGCGCCACGAGCTCGCCCACTCGTTCGTCGCCTCGCGGGCGCCGGCCTGCCCCACCTGGCTGCAGGAGGGCGTCGCCCAGTGGCTGGAGGGCGGCGATCCCGCGCGCGAGGACGCCCTGCTCGCGCCGCTCGCCCGGGCGGGCCGCCTGCGCCGGCTCGAGGCGCTGGAGCAGCCCTTCGTCGGACTCGGCGAAGCGGACGCCACCACGGCCTACGCGCAGAGCCTGTCGGCCGTCGCCTACCTCGTGAGGACGCGCGGGGAGGCCGCCCTGCGGCGGCTGATCGAGACGATCGGCGCCGGGCGTCCCACCGCCGAGGCCCTGCCCGTGGCGGTCTCCCTCAGCTACGGCGAGCTGCAGGGCCTCTGGGAGCGCCACCTGGCGACACGGCTGCCCGGTGTGAAGGCGGCGGGCCCGAGCGTTCACGGAGCGGGCCTGTAAGCCGGATCTTGTCCCCGCCGCTCGCGCGGCGGGTGGCGATCATTCCTCTAGCCCCGCGGTTACCCGCGGGGTCCAGCAACCTACCCGGGGGCTTCGGCCGGGCCGACCTCAAACGCCCCCCTATTCGGTCTTGCTCCGCGTGGGGTTTTCCCTGCCCGCCCTGTCACCAGGTCGGCGGTGCGCTCTTACCGCACCTTTTCACCCTTGCCACTCGCGGGTCGCCCCGCGGGTTCGGCGGTGTGTTTTCTGTGGCACTTTCCCTGAGGTCGCCCTCGCTGGCCGTTAACCAGCACGCTGCCCTGTGGAGTCCGGACTTTCCTCCCCGGCCCGGTGACGATGGACCGCGGCGAGCGCCCGGCCCGCTCCGCGAACGCCCTAGCGTAGCACCTCGCGCGCGCGGGCGCCGTCGAGCCGGCGCGGGCTAGCGCGCGGGCTCGAGGACGGCTCCCGTGGCCTGGCCCTCGACCGCCTGCACGTAGGCGGCGGCGACGGCCTCGGGCGTCAGGCCGAGCGACGGGTCCATGCCGAAGGCCACCAGGGTGTCGGTCACCCACGGCGGGCTGACCACGTTCACGCGGATCCCGCGCGGGGCCTCGAGCGCGGCCGCGCGCGCGAAGCCCTCGAGGCCGGCGTTGACGAGGCTGATCGCGGCGCTGCCGGGCATCGGCGTGCGGGCCAGCACCCCGCTCGTGAGCACGAACACGCCCCCGTCGCGCACGCGCTCCAGGCCGAGCCGGACCAGGTTCACCTGCCCCATCAGCTTGTTGCCGAGCGAGAAGGCGAAGTCGTCGTCGCCCAGCGCCGCGAGTGGCGCGAACTTCGCCGCCCCGGTCGTGCTGACGACGGCGTCGAGCGGGCCCAGCGCGTCGTAGAGCGCGCGGATCGCGTCCGGGCTCGTGACGTCCACCGCCGGCTGGCTGTGCCGGCTGACGCCGACCACCTCGTGCCGCTTTCCCAGGGCGGCGACGACGGCCCGCCCGATGGTCCCGCTGGCCCCGACCACGACGATGCGCATGGCTTGCCTCCCGGCCCCGCTCAGCCGTCCTTCTCCTGGCTGATCCCGTAGGCCTCGAGCTTCTTGTACAGGTTCGAGCGCGGCGTGCCGATCGAGGCCGCCGTCGCCGAGATGTTCCAGGCGTTCTCCCGCAGCTTCTGCACGAGGAAGGCGCGCTCGGCGCCCTCCTTGAAGTCGCGCAGGGTCGCACCGCCCGCCCCCGGGGCGGCCGGCGCGTCGTCCAACGCACCCGGCCGCTGCAGCGCCTCGTCGAGGTGCTCCGGGCGGATCTGCTCGTCCTCCACCATGATCAGCAGGCGCTCGATCGCGTTCTTCAGCTCGCGGACGTTGCCGCGCCAGGCGTGGCGACGCAGCGCCTCCTGGGCGGCGGGGCTGAACGCCTTCGGCTTGAAGTTGTTCTCGGCGCAGAACTGGCGCACGAAGTGCTCGACCAGGGGCGCTATGTCCTCCGGCCGCTCGCGCAGCGGCGGAACCCGGATCGGCAGCACCGAGAGCCGGAAGTAGAGGTCCTCGCGGAAGCGGCCGGCCTCGATCTCCTGCTCGAGGCCCTTGTTGGTGGCCGCGATCACCCGCACGTCGACCTGGATCGTCTTCTGCGAGCCGATCCGCTCGACCTCGCCCTCCTGCAAGACGCGCAGCACCTTGGCCTGCGTGCGCAGGCTCATGTCCCCGACCTCGTCGAGGAAGATCGTGCCGCGGTGGGCCAGCTCGAACTTGCCGATCTGCTTCTCGGTCGCGCCGGTGAACGAGCCCTTCTCGTGCCCGAACAGCTCGCTCTCGATCAGCTCCTCCGGGATCGCGGCGCAGTTGACCTGCACGAAGGTCTCGTCCTTGCGCAGCGAGTTGCGGTGGATCGCCCGGGCCACCAGCTCCTTGCCCACCCCGCTCTCGCCGGTGATCAGCACGGTCGCGTTCGTGGGCGCGGCGCGGCGCACGGCGTCCCACACCTTCTCGAGCGCCCCGCTGCGGCCGACCATGCGGTAGCGCTCGTCGAAGGTCAGCTTGAGCCGCCGGTTCTCGTCGGAGAGCTTCTTCTGGCCGAGCGCGTTGCGGGCGGCGATCAGGATGCGCTCGCTGTCGGGCGGCTTCTCGATGAAGTCGAAGGCCCCGAGCTTCACCGCCTCCACCGCGGTCTTGACCGTGCCGTGACCCGAGAGGATCACCACCGGCGGCGAGCCGTCGCGCTCCTTGAGCTTCTTCAGCACCTCGAGGCCGTCCATCTGCGGCATCTTGATGTCGAGGAACACCAGGTCCGGCTGCTCCTGCTCCGCGAGCTTCAACCCGACCGGGCCGTTGGCGGCGAGCAGCACCTCGTAGCCCTCGTACTCGAAGATCATGCGCAGGGACGAACGGACCCCGTCCTCGTCGTCGACGACCAGCACGCGCGGCTTCACGGGCGGATCTCCTCCACTTCGACGCGCGTCAGGAACGAGCCTCGGGGCCGGGGCCGGAAGACGTAGAGCCAGGCCGGGCTGCCGGCCGGCAGCTGCGCCACGACGCGCCGGTAGCTCGCGAGGTCGGGCGTCGGCCGGCGGTTCACCTCGACCACGATGTCGCCCTCCTCGAGCACGTCCGTGCCCGGGTCGGCGCCGAGCACCGCCTGGATCACGACGCCCGTGCGGTCCCGCGGCACTTGCAGCTCCGCTTTCGCGCGAGAGGCGAGGTTGGCGACCGTCAGGCCGAGCGCGTCCCCCTGCTTCGCCGGCGTGGCGGCCGGCGCTGGGGCGTCGGTCTCCGCGGGCTCGGGCTCGGCCTCGTCGCTGCGACGCTCGCCGAGGTGCGCCACGATCGACAGCGCGCGGCCGTCGCGCACGACACCCAGCTCCACGTCGCTGCCCGGCGTCTGCGCCGAGATCGTCCGCACGAGCGCGTCGCCCGTCTCGACCGGCAGGTGCGCCACGCGGGTGATGACGTCCCAGCGGCGCAGGCCCGCGAGGGCGGCCGCCTCGCCTTCCACGACGTCCATCACCAGGGCGCCCCTGGCCTCGCGCAGCCCGATCATCCGCGCCAGGTCGGGGTCCAGCTCGTGCAGCTGGATCCCCAGGTAGCCGCGGCGGACCCGGCCGTTCTCGCGCAGCTGCCCGAGCACCGCGCGCGCGACGTTGATCGGCACGGCGAAGCCGATGCCCTGCGCCTCGCTGCTGACGGCGGCGTTGATGCCGACCGCCTCGCCGCGCAGGTTCACGAGCGGCCCGCCCGAGTTGCCCGGGTTGATGGCCGCGTCGGTCTGGATGTAGGCGTCGAAGGACTGGTTGAAGATCTTGCGCCCGAGCGAGGAGACGACGCCGACCGTCACCGTGTGGTCGAACTCCAGCGGGTTGCCGACGGCGCAGACCCAGTCCCCCACCCGCAGGCGGTCGGAGTCCCCGAGCGTCACCGTCGGCAGGCCCCTGGCCTCCACCTTGATCAGCGCCAGGTCGGTGTTCGGGTCCGAGCCCACGCGCACGGCGTGCAGCTCGCGCTTGTCGGCGAGCCGCACCCGGATGCGCCCGGAGCCGGGCACCAGGTGGTGGTTCGTCAGGATGTAGCCGTCGGGATCGACGATGAAGCCCGAGCCCTCGCCGCGCCGCGGCACCTCGACCGACGGCGCGCCGTCGATCCCCGCGTGGACGTCCTCGCGCAGGTCCTCGATCACGTCGACGTGCACGACCGCCGGGTTCACGAGCGCCGCCACCTCGGCCAGCGTGGCCGGGGCGCCCGCGAAGCCGGGCCCGCGCACACGGCCGCCGCCGCCCGCCTGGTAGCCGAGCGTCGCGGCGAGCAGCGCCACGAGGGCGAAACCGAGAAACGCCGAAGCCCGGGCCATCTGCACGAGTCTACCGCGTCTCGAGCAGCTCCCTGAACCCGGCCTCGTCCACCGTCTTGAGGCCCAGCTCCTGCGCCTTCTCGAGCTTCGAGCCGGCGTCCTCGCCCACCACCACGAGCGAGGTCTTCTTCGAGACCGAGGAGGTCACCCGGCCGCCCCGCGACTCGATCTCCGCCTTGGCCTGGTCGCGCGTCATCGTCCCGAGCGTCCCCGTCAGCACGATCTGCATGCCCTGGAACGTCGTCGAGACCGGCGCGGCCTCCGCCTCGCGGGTCTGCAGCCCCGCGCCCTCGAGCCGCTCCACCAGACGCCGGTTCGCCGGGTCGCGGAACCAGGCGTGCAACGACCCCGCCACGGCCGGCCCGATCTCGTAGATCGCGTCGATCTCCTCGACGGAGGCCGTCGCCACGGCCTCGAGGCTCCTGAAGTGGCGCGCGACGAGCTGCGCCGCCCGCTCGCCCACGAAGCGGATGCCGAGCCCGAACAGCAGGCGGCGCAGCTCGCGGGAGCGGCTGGCCTCGATCGCCTCGAGCAGCTTCTTCGCCCCGAGCGACTCCTTCTTCGCCTTCGGGGCGAAGATCGGCGCCAGCTCCTCGGCGCGCAGCGCGTAGAGGTCGGCGAAGTCCCGCACCAGGCCGCGCTGCAGGAGCTCGTGCACCACCACGTCGCCGAGCCCCTCGATGTCCATCGCCTCGCGGCGGGCGAAGTGCTTGAGCTTCTCCTCGAGCTGGGCGGGACAGGACGCGTTCGGGCAGCGGC
>JBGASI010000324.1:0-9327 GCA_044229815.1 Vicinamibacteria bacterium
AGGCGCGGCAGCGCGACGCCACCTCGCGGCCGATCCGGCCGAAGCCCACGACGCCCAGGCGCTTGCCGAACAGCTCGACGCCGGCGAAGGACTTGCGATCCCACTTCTCCGCCTTCATCGCGGCGTCCGCCGGCGCGATGTTGCGCGCCAGGGCCAGCATCAGCCCGACCGCCAGCTCGGCCGTCGAGATCGTGTTGCCACCGGGCGAGTTCATCACCAGCACGCCGCGGCGGGTGGCGGCGGCGAGGTCGACGTTGTCGACGCCCACCCCGGCGCGCCCGATCACCTTGACGTTCTTCGCGGCGTCGATCACCTCCGCGTTCATCTGGCTGCCGCTTCGGATCAGGATCGCGTCGTAGCCTGGAACGAGCTTCACCAGCTCGGAGACGGGCAGCGCCTTCTCCATGTCGACGGTCCAGCCCTCGGCGCGCAGGATCTCGGCGCCCCGCTCGGTGATGCCTTCGAGAACGAGGATGCGGTGACTCAAGTTCGGGCCCTCTCGCTCGGAGAAACGGGAATACGCGGCGGCGCACCCGGCGTCGCAGCCTGGCATTATCCCCGCTTTGCGGCGGGCCGGGAACGCGGCCGCGGCTCATGCCCCCGTTCGACGCCGCGAGTGGCAGGCCTCCCGTCCACGGTTGTTCACACAAACTGTGGAAAACCCTGTGGAAAGCGCCGGGTGACGCGCCCACAACTCGTTGTTTGGCCGAGACTTGGTACATTCTGCACTCCGTGACAGCAGCGTGACGGAGGCACGCGCTTTGCGTTCCTGGCAAATCGCATTACAGGCCCTGTAATGCGGCTCACAGGCATCTTGGCAGCGGAGCCGTACTAGACTCGTGGAGGAGGCGGACGATGCGGAGCACGCTGATGGCGATCGCGTTGGTGGCCCTGGCGCAGGGGGCGCTCGCGCAGGAGAAGGCGTCGGGCGATGCGCGCGAAGGCGGTGAGAAGGCGGCGGCCGCGGAGGAACGCGCGACGCCCCGGCCGGCCATCCGCGTGCTGCAAAACCCGTACGATCTCGCCTCGTTCTACCGCTCGGGCGGCTCGGCGCCCGACGGCTGGGCCGGCCTGACGGCGAATCCCGACTACGCGATCGCGGGCTTCTACCGCTCGCGCCAGGGCGGGCAGTCGTCACGCTACGGCTGGTCGCAGTTCTGGACGGGCGGCGGCTACGGCGCGCGGCGCCCGGCGCCCTTCCTCGGCTACCGGCGCACGATCGGCGAGAACGGGGACCTGTTCCTGGTCGTTCCGTTCCTCGCCTCGGTCGGCCCGATCAGCGGCGCGTTCTTCTCCTACTGACGGGACGGCCGGACAAGCCGGCGGCCTCGAGCAGCGAACGGCCGGTCTCGCGCCGGAAGCGGGCGGCCAGGCTCTCGAGGCCGCCCAAGGTCTCGTCCCGCTCCACCCGCTCGACGCGGTTCATCGGGAAGAAGAGCGTGACGAGGCCGAGGCCAGGCGCCTCGCCGCGCGCCTCCTGGCGCGTCCAGTCCTCGAACGCCGCGAGGTCGATGCCCCGCACGACGACGCCGGCCGGCTCGAGCGAGAGCAGCACGCCGAACACCTTTTCGCGCGGGGCGTGCAGGTAGACGAGGACCGGCGCGCCGGGCGCGAGGCCGAGCGCTCTCACCGCCTTCGGCCGCGCGGCGCGTGCTCTTCGACGAACTCGGCGAGCCGCCGCGCGCCCTCCTGCAGGTCCTCGAACTTCGCCGCGAAGGACAGCCTGAAGAAGCCAGGCGCATGGAAGCCCTCGCCGGGGACGACGGCGACCGCCTTCTCGTCGAGCAGGCGCGTGCCGAACGCGAGCGTGTCGGGGATCTGGCTGGACAGGCAGCCGCGCACATCGGGAAAGACGTAGAACCCGCCCTCGGGCAGGGCGCAGGACACACCGGGCAGGCGAGCGACCGCGGGATGGATGAAGTCGCGCCGGCGGCGGTACTCGACCGCCATCGCGCGCACGACGTCCTGCGACGCGGTCAGCGCATGCGCGGCCGCGATCTGCGCGAAGGTGGCCGGGCCCTGCACCGAGTGCGAGTTGAGGGCGGTGCACGCCTCGACGAGCGCCCTCGGGCCCATCACCCAGCCCACGCGCCAGCCGGTCATGCAGTAGCTCTTCGACACGGTGCCCACCACAACCAGATGGCCGCCCGCCGCGTCCTTCACGGCCTGCAGCTCCGGCGGACCGCCCTTGCGGAACACGAGGTGCGCGTAGGTGTCGTCGTAGATCAGCCAGAAGCCGTGCTTCTTCGCCAGCCGGGCGATCTTCAGCAGCTCCTCGGGCTCCACCACGGCCCCGGTCGGGTTCGACGGGCTGTTGACCACCACGGCGCGCGTCTTCGGCGTCAGGCTCCGGGCGACGTCGCGGGCCGTGACACGGAAGCCGTTGGCTTCCTTGAGCGTCGCGAAGACGGGCGTCGCCCCGGCCACGCGCGCCGCCTCCGCGAAGGTGGGCCAGGCCGGGGTGGGGACGACGATCTCGCTGCCGCGGTCCAGGATCGCCTGGTACAACAGCGCGAGCGCCTGCTTGCCCCCCACCGCGACGCACACCTCCTCAGGCGTGAAGCCGACCTTGAAGTCCTCGCGGTAGCGGTGGACCACCGCCGAGCGCAGCTCGGGCAGGCCGCTGGCCGGCGCGTACTTGGTGCGGCCGGCGTCGATCGCGGCCTTGCCGGCCTCCACGACGTGCGCGGGTGTCGGCTGGTCCGGCTCGCCGACCGTGAAGTCGAGCACGCGCACGCCCCGCGCACGCAGAGCCCGAGCCCGAGCGGCCATCGCCACCGTGGGCGACACCTCGAGGCTGCGCGCGCGCGCCGCCAGCCTCGGCTCCTTCGTCGAGAGCTTCACGCTTCCTGCCCCCCTGCCCTGTGCGCGCGGCCGCGCCGGCGCGCCGGCGGCGCCGCCGGCGTGCGCCGCACCGGCGTGCCGTACTTGTCGCTCAGCCGCCGCTCCACGACCGGCGGCACCACGTCGGTCACCCGCCCGCCGAGCTGGAACACCTCCTTGACGAGCCGCGACGACACGTAGGAGTAGCTCTCGGCCGGCATCATGAACACCGTCTCGATCTGCGGGTTCAGGCGGCGGTTCATCAGCGCCATCTGGAACTCGTACTCGAAGTCCGAGATCGCGCGGATGCCGCGGATGATCACGCTCGCGCCCACCCGCTGGGCGTAGTCCACCAGCAGGCCGCTGAAGGTGTCGACCTCGATCCGCGGGTTGCCCCGGTACGCCTCGCGGATGATCGCGACCCGCTCCTCGACCGTGAACAGCGGCTGCTTGTCGGGGTTGACCAGGATGGCCATGCACACGCGGTCGAACAGCCGCAGGCCGCGGTCGACGATGTCCAGGTGGCCGTTCGTGATCGGGTCGAACGAACCCGGGAACACCGCGAGCGAGCCGTCACGGCTAGTGCGCTTCATCGCCCCCCACCCCTGCGGCCCCGTCACCGCCCGCCTCGCCACGCCGATAGAAGCTCAGGCAGTGGTCCCCGATCCGAACCAGCCGCGAGCGGGCGAGGGCGCCTATTCTCTCCGGAAGGGGCCGCTTGTGGAAGTGCTCCGCCACGGCGACGCCGCCCTCGGCCAGCAGCCGCGCGCCGATCGCCTCGAGCAGCGGCTCGTACAGTTCGCTCGCGTAGGGCGGATCGAGATAGACGACGTCGAAGCGCAGGCCGCGGTCGGCGAACGCCGCGAGCGCCGTGCGGGTCTCCTGGCGGAAGACCTGGATCTCGCCGCCGAACAGCGACTGGCGCACGCGCGCGCCGGTCGGGCGCGTGGCGTCGCCGGCCGCCGTCTTGAGCCGGCGGCCCTTGCCGGCGCCGCCGATGATGCGGGACATGACCGCCGCATGTTAGACGAAGCCGTCGCAACCTGGAGGCGGGCCACCGCCCATCAGGCTCGAGGCTCTCCGCCCGATTTGCAGACCGGGAGGAGATTGACGCTCGTATGCTGCTCTGATATGTCTAGACATATGAGAACCACGGTCCGCCTGGACGACGCCCTGCTCGACAGGGCGAAGCGCGAGGCCGAAAGCCGGGGGGAGACGCTCACGGCGCTCATCGAGCGCGCGCTTCGACTCGTGCTCGCCAACCCGCAGAAGCGCCCGAAGCGGCGCCACGTCGAGATCCCGGTCTGCCGGGAGGGGGGCGGCACCCTGCCCGGAGTCGATCTCGACGACAGCGCGGCGCTCCTCGATATCGTCGAGGGCCGCCGGTGATCCTGCCGGACGTCAACGTCCTGCTCTACGCCTTGCGCGACGACAGCGTCGACCACGCTCGCTATCGGGGGTGGCTCGACGGCGTGGTGAACGGGGACGAGGCCTACGGCATGTCACCTCAAGTGCTCGCGTCCGTGGTCCGCATCGCGACGCACCGGCGCATCTACGCGGCGCCCAGCCGGCTCGAAGCGGCCCTCGCGTTCGCGCGGGTGCTGCTGGAGCAGCCCACCTGCAGCGTCGTCCAGCCCGCCGCCCGGCACTTCTCGATCTTCGAGGACCTCTGCCGCCGGGCCGCCGCGACCGGCAACCTGGTTCAGGACGCGTGGCTCGCGGCGCTGGCCGTCGAGTCCGGCTGCGAGTGGATCACGACGGACGGCGACTTCGCGCGCTTCCCCGGCCTTCGCTGGCGTCGGCCGTTCTGAGGCCCGGGTGAAGTACGTTTAGCGCGGCCGGTCCATTGCACTCGCGCTCGATGGCCTGCGCCAGCGCGGTTCGGCCTCGCGGGCGCGGACCATCGGGCCAATCGCGAGTCCGGATCGGGCGAGGACGATCAGGAACGCGCGCGCGCCCGGGGACGGTGCGTTGGACGACCACGACGGGGCCGGCGGGGCGGAATCGCCTCGCGGCGAAGCCAGGGTCGGTGATGCCGGCGAGGCCACATAGCGGACGAACGAGACCTCGCGCGGTTCCGCGGCAGATCTCGATCGCGGATCGACCGGCGCGGCCCTTCGATGCCCATCGAGATCGGCCCCGGCGTCAGACCCTCGCGGGAACGCCCGTCAGGCGCTTCGGGCCGTGGTCGGCGACGCCGGGCGGGCAGCCGCCGGCCATCACCTTGAAGTTCTCGATGAAGCGGGCGGCCAGCGCGTCGTACTTCCTGTAATACTCCTCGCGGTTGCCCCAGGTGTTCGCGGGCTCGAGGATCTCGCTCGGCACGCCCTCGCAGCTCAAGGGCACCTCGAAGCCGAACACCGGGTCCCTGCGATAGCCCACGGCCTCGAGCCCGCCCGACAGCGCCGCGTCTAGGAGCTGGCGCGTGTGGCGGATGCTGATCCGCTTGCCGATCCCGAACGGCCCGCCGGTCCAGCCGGTGTTCACCAGCCAGCAACGGGCGCCGTGCTGCAGCATCTTCTTCCTCAGCAGGTCGGCGTAGACGTAGGGGTGGTGGACCATGAACGGCCCGCCGAAGCAGGCGCTGAACGTCATCTCCGGCTCGACCCCGAGGCCGATCTCGGTGCCGGCGATCTTGCTCGTGTAGCCCGAGATGAAGTGGTAGATGGCCTGGTCCGGCGAGAGCCGCGAGATCGGCGGCATCACGCCCGAGGCGTCGCAGGTCAGGAACACCACGTGCTTCGGGTGCCCGGCGCGCTTGTCGGGCACCGCGTTCTCGATGAAGTCGAGCGGGTAGGCCCCGCGCGTGTTCTCGGTCAGCTTCTCGTCGTTGAGGTCGAGGCAGCGCGAGACCGGGTCGTACACGACGTTCTCGAGGATCGTGCCGAAGCGGCGGGTGGTCGAGTGGATCTGCGGCTCGGCCTCGGCCGAGAGGCGGATCACCTTCGCGTAGCAGCCGTCCTCGAAGTTGAAGACGCCACGGGTGCCCCAGCCGTGCTCGTCGTCGCCCACCAGGTTGCGCGAGGGGTCGGCGCTGAGCGTCGTCTTGCCGGTGCCGGAGAGGCCGAAGAAGATCGCCGCCTCGCCCGCCTTGCTGACGTTGGCGGAGCAGTGCATCGACAGCACGCCGTCCCGCGGCAGCAGGTAGTTGAGCACGGTGAACACGGTCTTCTTGATCTCGCCCGCGTAGCCGGTGCCGCCGATGATCGCGAGCTTCTGGCGGAAGTTGAGGACGATGAACGTCTCCGTGCGCGTGCCGTCGGACATCGGGCTGGCCTGGAAGCCGGGCGCGGCGATGATCGTGAAGTCGGGCACGTGGCGCCGCGCCTGCTCGAGCGTCTGGTTCTTCAGGAACATGGTGCGCGCGAACAGGCTGTGCCACGCCTTCTGCGTCACGATGCGCACCGCGAGCCGGTGCTCGGGATCGGCCCCGCCGTAGACGTCCTGCACGAACACGTCGCGGCCCTGCAGGTAGCCGCACAGCCGCGCGTGCAGCCCGCTGAAGCCCTCGGGGTTGAAGGGCCGGTTGTACTGGCCCCACCACACCTCGTCCTCGGTCGTCGCCTCGCGCACCACGAACTTGTCGGCCGCCGCGCGCGCCGTGTGCTTGCCGGTGTTGACGACGAACGAGCCGTGCTCGCTCAGCTGGCCCTCCGAGCGGTGGATCGCCTCCTCGCACAGCGCGGCCGCCGGCAGGTTCCAGTAGACGCGGCGCAGGTTGCTGAGGCCGTGGTTCTCGAGGCCGTAGAGGCTGGCGAGGGCGCCCGCCTGCCCGACCGCGGGCGAGCTGACGTCGATGAAGAGGTTCATGCCCAGTCCCTCACCAGCTTGCGATCGCCGAGAAACAGCTCGTTGGGCGCGTTCGGGTCGAGCGCCCACTTGATGCGCTCGACGCCGTCCATGATCTCCTTGATCGTGCCGCAGTAGGACAGGCGCAGGTGGCCGTCCATGCCGAACTCCCTGCCCGGCACGGTCACCACGCGCACGCGCTCGAGCAGGAGCTCGGCGAGCTTCTGCGAGTCCTTCTGGTAGGCGCGGAAGTCCGGGAAACAGTAGAAGGTCCCGTTGGGCTTCGTGGTCCTCACGCCGGGGATCGTGGCCAGCCGCTCGAGCATCACGTTGCGCTGGTTCTCGAGCGTCAGGCGCAGCGACTCGATCGAGGTCTGCACGCCGGAGAGCGCGCCGATCGCGGCCCACTGCGAGACCGTCACGGGCCCGGAGGTCTGGTGGCCCTGGATGTTGGTCATCGCCTCGACCAGCTCGCGGTTGCCGAGCGCCCAGCCGATGCGGAAGCCGGTCATCGCGTACATCTTCGAGACGCCCTGGACGACGATCAGCTTCGACTGCTCGACGGGCAGCTTCGCGTAGTCGTAGGGGTTCGGCGTCTTCTGCCCGTCGAAGACCAGCCGGTTGTACAGGTCGTCCATCACCAGCCAGAGGTCCTTCTTCTCGCAGAACTCGACGATCTCCGCGACGAAGTCGGCCGGGTACAGGATCCCCGAGGGGTTGTTCGGGCTGTTGAGGATGACCGCCTTCGTGTACGAGCCGACCTTGTCGGCGATGTCCGGCACCGTCGGCACGAAGCTGCCGTCCTCCGGGGTGACCGCGACGCCCACGCCGCCCGCGAGCTTCACCATCTCGGGATAGCTCACCCAATACGGGGCCGGGTAGACGACCTCGTCCTTCGGCTCGAGGATCGCGTACAGCAGGGTCATGATCGACTGCTTCGCACCGCTCGAGACGATCACGTTCGCGGGCGCCAGCAGCCGCCCGTAGTGCTCCTCGGTGTAGCGCAGGATCGCCTTCTTGAGCGCGGGCAGCCCGTCGGCCGGCGCGTAGCGCACCTCGCCGGTGTTGAGCTGCGCCCCGCAGCCGAGCACGGCGTCGAGCGGGGCCTTCGTCTTCGGCTCGCCCCCGCCGAGGTGGATGACGGGTTCGCCTTTCTCCCGCAGCTTCGCCGCGGTCTCGTTGAGCTTCAGTGTGGGTGAGGCCTTGATGGACCGCGCGAGCTGGCTGAGGCTCATGTGCTCATCCTTTCCCTGATCCGACGCATCGACGCTACCCCCGGGCGGCGGGCGCGGATAGAGCCGATCGGACCAGGGCGGGTGAAGCGTTTGAATGGGGCGGCGCCTCAGCCGACGCGGGCGAGGCCGAAGCGGGCTTCCCAGCCGCCGAGTTCCACGAAGGCGCCGAGCGACGGGGCCAGCGGGCCGGCCGCGACCAGGCGCCACGCTTCTTCGCGCGCCCGCTCGAGCAGCGCGCGGTCGCGGATCAGGTTGGCGACCCGCAGGGCGGGGATGCCCCACTGCCGCGTGCCGAAGAAGTCGCCGGGGCCGCGGATCTCGAGGTCCCGCTCCGCGATCAGGAAGCCGTCCTCGGTCTCGACCATCACGTCGAGCCGGGAGCGCGCCACCTCCGAGAGCCGGCCGTGGGCGAGCAGCACGCAGACCGAGGAGGCCGCGCCCCGCCCGACGCGGCCGCGCAGCTGGTGCAGCTGGGCCAGGCCGAAGCGCTCGGCGTGCTCGATCACCATGACGCTCGCGTTCGGCACGTCGACGCCCACCTCGATCACGGTGGTGGCCACGAGCAGCTGCAGCTCGCCGGCGGAGAAGCGCGCCATCACTTCTTCCTTCTCGGCGCTCTTCAGCCGCCCGTGCAGCAGGCCCACGCTCACGCCCGGCAGGGCGGTCGCCCACTCCCCCGCCGCCTCGGTGGCCGCCTTCACGTCCTCGAGCTTCTCGGACTCCTCGACCAGCGGGTAGACGACGTACGCCTGCCGTCCCTGCGCCAGCTCCCCGCGCACGAGCTCCAGCACGTCCCGGCGCTGGGCGGCGGGGCGCAGCAGCGTGCGGATCGGCGTGCGGCCGGGCGGCTTCTCGTCCACCACGGACACGTCGAGGTCCCCGTACGCCGTGAGCGCGAGCGTGCGCGGGATCGGCGTCGCCGTCATCACGAGCACGTCGGCGTCGTAGCCTTTCTTGCGCAGGTCCTCGCGCTGCAGCACCCCGAAACGGTGCTGCTCGTCCACGACGGCCAGGCCGAGCGCCTTGAAGCGCACCGCCTCCTGGATCAGGGCGTGGGTGCCGATCACGACCTGCGCCTCGCCGGAGGCGATCCGCGCCAGCGCCTCGCGCCGGGCCGCGCCCTTGACCGCCGAGCTGAGCAGCTCCACACGGTAGGAGCAGCGCCTCAGCAGGCGCTTGAAGGTCAGGAAGTGCTGCTCGGCCAGGATCTCGGTCGGTGCCATGAAGGCCGCCTGGTGGCCGTTCTCCAGCACGACCACCATCGACAGCAGCGCGACCAGGGTCTTGCCCGAGCCGACGTCGCCCTGGACGAGGCGGTTCATCGGGTGCGGCGAGGCGAGGTCGGAGGCGATCTCGCGCAGCACCCGCCGCTGGGCGCCCGTCAGCGGGACCGGCAGGATGCGCTTGACCGCCTCGCGTACGGCGTCCGTCACCTCGAAGGCCTGGCGCTTGCGGGCCTCGCGCAGGCCGGCGCGCCGGC
>JBGASI010000325.1:0-5683 GCA_044229815.1 Vicinamibacteria bacterium
CGATTCGGCGATGGGAAAGCCCTCGATGGCGTTGCGCAGCGAGTCGAAGCCGGGCAGGGTCGCCTTGAGGATGCGCTCGCTCTCGTCGGAGGCCAGCACGAGGCCGTCCGTGGCCCTCACGAGCACTGCGTGGCCCGTGCGCCCGACGCGCACCGGCGCGAGCACCGTGTAGAGGTCGTTCGCGTCCACCAGGACGCGGACCGCCCCGAGCCAGCCGCCGTCCGGCCCGCGGATCGGGTAGCCGATCTCGAGCAGCGTCAGCGTCGAGCCCTTGGGCCTCTGGATGTCGCCGATGCGGGCCTCGGGTGCGCCCTCCTGGGCCGCGAGGTCTGTGAACCAGGCGCTCTGTGCGTGGAAGAGCCGGCCCCCGCGGGTGAAGGCGGCCACGAGCCGTCCGTTGGCATCGACCACCTGGAGCTGCCTCATCATCGTGCGCACGCCCGCCAGCGCGCGCAGCCGCGCCGAGGCCGGCGTCTCCAGGATCGAGGCCAACAGCCTCGGGTCCTTGCCGGAGCTCCAGTCCTGCTCGAGCCGGTCGGCTTCGGCCTCGCTGACGGCGGGGAGGGGCCGGGCCACCGCCTGCTGGACCTCGGGCTCGGCCGCCACCAGGCGCAGGTGACCGACCTGGTCGGCCAGGTACTGCTCGAGACCGAGCTTCGTCTGCACCGCGCGCTGTTCCAGGCCCGCGCCGGCGGACTCGCGCAGCTGGTTCTTGGCCATGTTGACCACGACGAACGAACCGAAGGCGACGAACGGCATCGCTGCGAAGAAGAACGCCGTCAGGACACGAGTGTCGAGGGTGTACCGCTGCTTCGCCATGGCTGCCTCTCTCTCGAGGGCGAAGGAGCCCGGCCGCTGGCTTCCGGATGCGCTCCGGACGCGGCCACCCGGGTGCCTGGTCCCGGGCTCGCTCGTCGACGAAACAATGCGTGCTGTCCGGAGCGTAGGCCCGGGCCGAGGGGTCGTCAAGGGATTCCGGCGGTTCAGGGGCTGATGCGATCGACTCACCGGGAACGGGCCCGAGCCCTTAAACTCACGACGGGCCCGATCCCGGGCCGGCATCTTCGAGGAATGGAGCGCGGCGAACCTTGCGAATCGGCCTGACAGGCGCGACCGGCTACACCGGCGGACGGCTCATCGAAACGCTGCGCGCGCGCGGCGACGAGGTGGCGGTGCTCGCCCGGCCGCGTTCGGTGACCGAGGGGCTGCGCCGGCTCGCCAGCCGCGTGGTCGAAGGGGACCTCGCCGACGCCGGCGCTGCGCTGCGCCTCGTCGAGGGCGTCGACGCCGTGCTCCACGTGGCGGCCGTCTACCGCACGGCGGGGCACCCGGACTCCTATTACCGGGAGGTGAACGTCGGCGGGACCGAGCGGCTGCTCGAGGCCGCCGCCCGGGTCGGTGTCGGGCGCTTCGTCCACACGTCGACGGTCGGGGTGCACGGGCACGTCCGCAACCCGCCGGCCGACGAGAACGCGCCGTTCGCGCCCGGCGACGTCTACCAGGCGACGAAGGCGGAGGCGGAGACCCTGGCGTTGCGTTATCACCGCGAGCGCGGGGTGCCGGTCGCGGTCGTGCGGCCCGGCGCCATCTACGGTCCCGGCGAGACGCGCCTGCTGAAGCTGTTCCGCTCGATCGCGCGCGGGCGCTACGCCGTCGTCGGCAGCGGACGCAGCTTCTACCACCCGGTCTACATCGACGACCTCGTGGCGGGCTACCTGCTCGCGCTCGAGCGGCCGGAGGCGGTGGGCGAGCCGTTCCTGGTCTGCGGGCCGTCCTACATCTCGCAGGACGACCTCGGCGCGCTCGTGGCGCGTCACACCGGGGGGCGGGTGCTGCCGTTCCACGTCCCGGCGCGGCCGATCCAGTGGGCCGGCGACCTGGTCGAGGCGGTCTGCGTCCCGCTTGGGATAGACCCTCCGCTCCACCGGCGGCGTGTCGACTTCTGGACGAAGAGCCGCGCCTTCACGATCGAGAAGGCGCGCCGCCGGCTCGGCTACGAGCCGAAGGTCGACCTCGAGGAAGGCGTCGCCCGCACGGCGGCGTGGTACCGGGAGGCCGGGTGGCTCTAGAGCGCGCACCGCGCCTCGCGCTGGCGGCGGTCACGCTGGCCCTCGTCTGCGCGACGCTCGCGGTCGACCTCCCGCGAGCGTCGGGCGGCGAGTTCTGGGGCGACGGCGCCACGTACTACGCCATGGCGTGGAGCCTAGCGAGGGATCTCGACCTGCGCTTCGAGGCGAAGGACCTCGAGCGCGTTCGCCGCGAGTACCCCGGCGGTCCGCAGGGCATCTTCCTCAAGCGCGCGAGCGGCGGGCTGACGCCCGACGCCGGGGCGGGCGTCCCGTGGGTCCGGCGGGTCAGGCCCGACGAGGGGAGGTTGTACTTCGCGAAGTCCTTCGTCTACCCGCTGGCGGCGGCGCCCCTCGTCGCTCTCCTCGGCACGCGGGGCCTGACGCTCGCCAACGGCCTGCTGCTCGCGCTCGCCCTCTGGCTCGGCCACGGGATCCTCTCGCGCCGCGGCCTCGCTCCCTGGCCGGCACTCGCGCTGGTCGCGAGCTTCCTCCTGCTGACGGTGGCGCCGCTGTACCTCGTCTGGTTCACGCCCGAGATCCTCGGTCTCGGCCTGCTGACGGCGGCGCTCGCGGCATGGGCCGCGGGCCGGCCGCTCCTGTCCGCCGTACTGTTCGGGGTCGCCGGCTACCTCAAGCCCCCGAACCTGCTCATGGCGGCGCCACTCGGCCTCGACGCGCTGCTGCCGAGGCCCGGCGAGCCGTGGTTCGGGCCGCGGAGCCTGCCGCGGCTGGGCGTCGCGCTGAAGCGCGGCGTCGTGATGCTGGCCACGGCGGCCAGCCTGTATGGCCTCAACGCCGTGTTCACCGGCGAGTACAACTACCAGGGCGGGGAGCGCAAGACCTTCTACGGCCGTTTACCGCACGACCCGGGCGGGACGACGTTCGACACGGCCGGCACCTGGATGACGACGAACCAGCTCGGCCCGCTGGTCGAGGGCAAGGACGAGTCGAAGGTCACGGCGCAGAGCGGGCCCGCCCGCAAGCCGCTGGAACTGCGGGAGTCCTTCGCCTGGAACCTCGGGTACTACTGGGTCGGCCGCTTCGGTGGCGTGCTCGGCTATTTCTTCCCGGCGCTCGCCGCGCTCGTCCTCTTCGTGCTGCGGGGGCCGCGGGACCGCGCCGGCTGGCTCGCGCTCGCGGCCATCCTCCTCTCGTGGATCGCCTACATCGAGCTCATCCCCGACAACTGGTACGGCGGCGGCGGCACTGTCGGCAACCGCTACTTCCTCAACGTGCTGCCCGCCTTCCTGTTCCTCGTGCCCGCGGCGCGCTGGCGCTGGGTGACGCTCGGCGCGCTCGCGGCGGCCGCCGCGTTCCTGGCGCCGGTCCTCGCGGCGCCCGTTCGCCACTCGCTGCGTCCGGGAGAACACGCGACGGCGGGGCCGTTCCGGGTGCTGCCGGCCGAACTCACCATGCTGAACGATCTCTCGGTGTTCACCGAGACCTGGCGCAAGAAGCGGTCGTTCGGTTTCGTGGGCGATGCCGGGCGCCCGGCGGACGCGGACGCCTACTTCCTCTACTTCATGGACGACGGCACCTTCGGCAGGGAGGAGTGGGCGGGCCGCCGGGGGTTCTGGCTGCGCGGGGGGGCCCCCGCCGAGGTGGTGGTGCGGGCCTTCGACCTGGCGCCGGTCCAAAGCATCGTGCTGCGCGTCACCGGCGGGCCGCTCGGGGACGGGGTCGACGCGGGCGTCGGCTGGCGTGCGCAGCGCCTGCGCCTGGGGCCGGGCGAGTCGCGGGAGGTCGAGCTGCCCGCGGGCCGTGGCCTGCCGTACTACGACACCTACCTGCACGTGCTGCGGCTGCGCTCGCGGCGCGGGGCGCCGCTGCCGGACGGCCGACGCGTGGGCGCCTTCGTCGAGCTGCGGCTCGCGATGGGACCGCGCTTCGCCGCGACGCCATGAAGGAGCGCCTGCCTCGTCTCGCGCTCGCGGTCGCCTGCGGGCTCGTCCTCGTGGCTTCCCTGGGCGTCGATCTGCCGAGCGTCACCGGCGGCCGCTTCTGGAGCGACGCGGCCAGCTACCACGCGATGGCGGGGAGCCTCGCGTTCGATCACGACCTCGAGTTCGGGGCGGAGGACCTCGCGCGCGTGCGCGCCGTGTACCCCGGGGGACCGCAGGGCGTCTTCCTCAAGCGGGTGCCCGCGGGCGGGGCCGGGCAGCGGCTCGTCTACGCGAAGTCGCTCCTGTACCCGCTGGCGGCCGCGCCGCTCGTGCGCGTGCTCGGGGTCGACCGCGGCCTGCTCCTGCTGAACGGCCTCGTCCTCGCCGCGGCGTTGTGGCTCGGCGCCTCGCTCCTCTCGCCCGGGCGACTCGACTGGCGCGGTGTCACCGGCTGCCTGGTGCTGTTCCTCGGCGGGGTCGCGCCGGTGTACCTGCTGTGGGAGACACCGGAGGTCTTCAACCTCGGCCTGGCCACGTTCGGCCTGGTGGCCTGGAGCCGCGATCGGCCGGCACTCGCGGCCGCCCTGCTCGGCGCGGCGGCCTACGCGAAGCCGACGAACCTCGCGCTCGCGCTGCCCTTGCTGCTCACACCCCTCCTCGAGGCCGCCGGCCGCTCGTGGCCGGGGCGGCTCGCCGAGTCGGCTCGCCGCGCGACGATCCTGTTGCTGGTGGTGGGCGCCGGCTTCGGCCTCAACCGCCTCGCGACCGGCGAGCTCAACTACCAGGGCGGCGAGCGGAAGACGTTCTACGACCGCTACCCGGGGGACCCCGGCACCGGCTTCGACGAGGCCGGCGTCTGGATGACCACCGATCACGTCGGACCGCTGGTGGAGGGCCGCGACGAGTCGAAGCAGAGCGCGCGCGTGGCGCCGGTCCGCTCGCGCGAGGAGCTGCGGCAGTCGTTTCTGCGGAACCTGCCGCTGTTCTGGGTGGGCCGCTTCGCCGGGGCCCTGCCGTACTTTCCGGGCGTCGGGGCCGCGGTCCTGCTCTTCCTCCTGGCGGGAGCGCGCGGGCGCCCGGGCTGGCTCGCCCTGGCCGCGCTCGGCGTGTCCTGGCTGGGCTACATCCTGCTGATCCCGGACAACTGGTACGGAGGCGCCGGCACGATCGGCAACCGCTACTTCCTGAACCTCGTGCCCCTGGGACTGCTCCTGCTGCCGCGCGCGCGCACGGCGTGGGCCCTGGCGATCGCCGCGCCGGTGACCGTGCTGCTGCTGGGGCCGATCCTCGCCTCGCCGGTCGCGCACTCGCTGCGGCCCGGCGACCACGCGACGCGCGCGGCCTTCCGCGTGCTGCCGGCGGAGCTGACGATGCTCGGCGACCTGTCGGTCTTCACCGACGTGTGGCGCAAGCGCCGGCCGTACAACGCGCCCGGCGGCGACCCCGCGCGGCGCGCGGCGGGCGACCCGCCGTCGTACTTCCTGTGGTTCCTCGACGACGGGACGTACGGTCAGGAGAGCTCCTTCGGCGCCGAGGGTTTCTGGCTGCGCGGTGGGGCGGAGGCCGAGGTGGTGCTGCAGGCGCTCGCGCCGCCCGGCCGGGTGCGCGTCCTCGTGACGGCCGGGCCGCGGGGCGACATCGTCACCGTCCGGCTCGGCCGCGACCGGCACCGCCTGGTGTTGCCCCCCCTCAAGTCCGGGGAGCTGGTGCTCGCTCCGGCGCGCGACGGGT
>JBGASI010000326.1:0-5680 GCA_044229815.1 Vicinamibacteria bacterium
AGTCCTGAAGCCATGCCCGAGATCGCCATCCAGACCGCCGGCGGGACCCGCGAGCGCTACCCGCTCGCCAAGGAGCGGGTGACGATCGGCCGCTCGCGCGAGAGCGACATCTTCCTGCCCGACCAGTGGCTCTCGCGCCACCACGCCGCGCTCGAGCAGCGCGCCGACGGCTACTGGGTCGGCGACCTGCGCAGCAAGAACGGCACGCTGTTGAACGGCGAGCCGGTGCGGGAGTGGCGCCGGCTGCGGCCGGGCGACGTGATCACGCTGGGCGAGCACACGCTCACCTACAACGCGGAGGCGCAGCCCGAGGAGGAGGAGGAGCGCGAGCCCGAGGGCACGCGCGTCTTCTCCGTGCGCGAGCTGTCCGCCATCAACACCCGGCCCTCGATCGACGCGGCCGAGCTGCAGCGGCAGAACCGGGTGCTGGCGATCCTCAGCGAGGCCGCGCGCCAGCTGGTCGTGCACCGGCCGCTCGACGAGCTGTTCGAGCTCGTGCTCGGCCTGCTGCTCGAGGCGGTGGCCGCCGAGCGCGGCGCGATCCTGCTGCTCGAGGGCAGCCCGCCGCTGCCGGCGATCAAGGCCTCGCTCTCGCGGCGCGGCGAGCAGCTGACGCGCGTCAGCCGCTCGATCGCGCGGCGCGCGATCGAGGAGCGCGTCTCGCTGCTGCTGCCGAACCTGCTCGAGGACGCCCGCTTCAAGGGCGAGGACTCGATCCTCTCCTCCGGCATCCGCACCGCGATGTGCGCGCCGCTGTGGTTCACGGCCACCGGCGGCGACGCCCGCGACTCGGTGATCGGCCTCGTCTACGTCGACTCGCTGCAGCACGCGCACAGCTTCAGCGAGGACGACCTGCGCGTGCTGACGGCGCTCGCCAACGTGGCCGCCGCCAAGATCGAGAACGTGCGCCTGCTCGAGGAGAGCCTCGAGAAGCGGCGGATGGAAGAGGACATGCGCATGGCGGCGGAGATCCAGACCGGCCTGCTGCCGCGCGGCGCGCCGGAGATCGAGGGCTGGGATCTCGTCGGCTGCAACCTGCCCTGCCGCACCGTCGGCGGCGACTACTACGACTTCGCGATCGAGGACGGGCGCCTGCTGGTCGCCCTGGGCGACGTCTCGGGCAAGGGCACGGGCGCCGCGCTGCTGATGACCGTGCTGCGCGCCGCCGTGCGGGCGCACTGGACCGAGCCGTGCCTGGCGGACGCCGTCGCGCGGATCAACCGCACGGTGTGCCAGAACGTGCCGTCGAGCAAGTACGTGACCTTCTTCCTGGCGGTGCTCGACCCGCTGAGCGGCCGCCTCGGCTACGTGAACGCCGGGCACAACCCGCCGCTGCTGGCGCGCGCGGGCGGCAAGGTCCAGCGCCTCGAAGACGGCGGCCTGGTGCTCGGCATGTTCGAGAACGTGGTCTACCAGGGCGGCGAGGTCGTGATGCAGCCGGGCGACGTGCTGCTCGTCTACTCGGACGGCGTCACCGAGACCTGGAGCCCGGAGGGCGAGGAGTTCGGCGAGGACAAGCTGATCGAGCTGCTCGTCGGCGGGCGCGGGCTCGAGGCCGGCCAGGTGCAGGACGCCGTGCTGCGCGAGATCGAGCGCTTCGAGGAAGGGGCTCGCGCCACGGACGACCGCACGCTCGTGGTGCTGAAGCGGCTGGCGGGTCAGCTCACGTGACGCGCCGCAGCGTCCCCTCGCCGATCTCCGCCTTCGCCCTGCTGCAGCAGGAAGTGAGCGACCTGTTCCGCCGGCTGTCGACGCTCGACCACGCCGAGCACGCCCCCGCGAGCGAGTGGTGCCCGCCCGTCGACGTCTACGAGGCCCGCGACCGGCTGGTCGCGGTGATCGAGGTGCCCGGGCTCGCCGCCGAGTCGCTCAAGGTGGTGTTCCGCGACCGGGCGCTGGTCGTCAGCGGCGAGCGGCGGGCGCGCCGCAGCGGCGGCGCCGTGTCCTTCCTCTGCCTGGAGCGCTCGCACGGCCGCTTCGAGCGCGCGATCCCGCTGCCGGTGCCGGTGGACGTGGCCCACGCGCGCGCGACGCTCGGCGGCGGGCTGCTGACCGTGAGCATGCCCCGCCTGCGCGAGCGGCGGGGGGCCGAACGCGCCGTGCCGATCGAGAGGGAGCCCGCGGAATGAGCGAAGAACGGAAGGACGACGAGCAGCCGAAGATCCCGGAGTCGCTGCCGGTCCTGCCGCTGCGGGACATCGTGATCTTCCCGTTCATGATCGTGCCGCTCTACGTGAGCCGCGAGAAGTCGATCAAGGCGGTCGACCAGGCGCTCGCCGAGAACCGGATGATCCTGCTGGCCGCGCAGAAGAAGCAGGACGAGGACGAGCCCGGGGGCGAGGACGTCTACCCGGTCGGCACGGTGGCGCTGATCATGCGCATGCTGAAGCTGCCCGACGGCCGGATCCGGGTGCTGGTGCAGGGGCTGTCCCGCGCCCGCATCACCGCGTTCGACGAGGGCCTGCCGCACATGCAGGCGCGGATCGAGGCGGTGAGCGAGCCCGAGGGCGGCGAGAAGGCCTCGCTCGAGGTCGAGGCCCTGATGCGCAACGTCAAGTCCGCCCTCGAGAAGTCGCAGAACCTCGGCAAGCCGATCTCGCCCGAGGTGATCGTGATCGCCAACAACATGGAAGAGCCGGGGCGCCTCGCCGACCTGACCGCCTCCAACCTCGACCTGAAGGTCGAGGGCGCCCAGGCGATCCTGGAGGCGCTCGACCCGCTCGAGCGGCTGCGCCGGGTCCACGAGCTGATGACGAAGGAGCTCGAGGTGCTGGCGATGCAGCAGGAGATCTCGTCGCAGGCCAAGGGCGAGATGGACCGCAGCCAGCGCGAGTACTTCCTGCGCCAGCAGCTCAAGGCGATCCAGTCGGAGCTGGGCGAGGGCAACGAGCTGGGCGAGGAGGTCTCGCAGCTGCGCGACAAGGCGCTGAAGGCGCGCATGCCGAAGCCGGTGCTCGAGGAAGTCGAGCGCCAGCTCAAGAAGCTCGAGCGGATGCACCCCGACGCCGCCGAGACCGCGACCCTGCGCAACTGGCTCGACTGGATGGTGACGCTGCCCTGGGGCAAGTCGACGAAGGACAGCCTCGATCTCAAGGAGGCCCAGCGCGTCCTCGACGAGGACCACTACGGCCTCGAGAAGGTCAAGGAGCGCATCGTCGAGTACCTCGCCGTGCGCAAGCTCAAGGAGAAGGCGAAGGGCCCGCTGCTGTGCTTCGTGGGCCCGCCCGGCGTGGGCAAGACCAGCCTCGGCCGCTCGATCGCCCGCGCGCTCGGCCGCAAGTTCGTGCGGCTGTCGCTCGGCGGCGTCAAGGACGAGGCCGAGATCCGCGGCCACCGCCGGACCTACGTGGGCTCGATGCCGGGCCGGATCGTCCAGGGCATCCACCAGGCCGGCGCCAACAACCCGGTGTTCATGATGGACGAGGTCGACAAGATCGGCGCGGACTTCCGCGGCGATCCGAGCTCCGCCCTGCTCGAGGTGCTCGACCCCGAGCAGAACAACTCGTTCCGCGACCACTACCTCGGCGTGCCGTTCGACCTGTCGAACGTGATGTTCATCTGCACGGCCAACCTGACCGACACCATCCAGCCCGCCTTCCTCGACCGGATGGAGGTGATCCGGCTCTCGGGCTACACCGAGGACGAGAAGCTCGAGATCGCCAGGCGCCACCTGGTGCCGAAGCAGCTCGACGAGCACGGGCTCAACCCCGAGCACCTCGTCTTCACCGACGCGGCGCTGCGCGCGACGGTCGGCAGCTACACGCGCGAGGCGGGCCTGCGCAACTTCGAGCGCGAGATCGCGACCGTCACCCGCAAGGTGGCGCGACGCGTGGCGGAAGGCGAGACCGGCACGGTGCGGATCACCCCCGGCTCGCTGCAGAGGTACCTCGGCGCGCCGAAGACGCTGCCGGAGGAGCGGCTCAAGAAGGACGAGGCGGGGATCGCCACCGGCCTCGCCTGGACCGCCACCGGCGGCGACGTGCTGTTCGTCGAGGCCACGGTGATGAAGGGCAAGGGCCGGCTGACGCTGACCGGCCACCTCGGCGACGTGATGAAGGAGTCGGCGCAGGCGGCCCTGTCGTGGACCCGCGCCCACGCGCGCGGGCTCGGGCTGCGCGAGGAGGTCTTCGGCGCGAACGACGTGCACGTGCACGTGCCCGAGGGGGCCATCCCCAAGGACGGGCCCTCCGCCGGCGTCACGATGGCAACGGCGATCGTCTCGGCCTTCACCGCCCGCCCGGTGCGCGCCTCCGTCGCGATGACCGGCGAGATCACGCTGCGCGGCCACGTGCTGCCGATCGGCGGCCTCAAGGAGAAGATCCTCGCCGCGCGCCGCGCCGGGATCGAGACGATCCTCTGCCCGAAGCTCAACAAGAAGGAGCTCGACGAGGTGCCGCCGCAGCTGCGCCGGGGGCTCGACGTGCACCTGGTCGAGACGGTCGAGGAGGTGCTCTCGCTCGCCCTGCTGCCGCCGCCCGAGGCGCGTCCGCTGCCCGGCCCGAAGGCGCCGCGCCCGTTCCCCTCGCGGCCGCGCCGGCCGGTGACCGTCTAGCCCGCGTCGAGCGCCCGGCGCGCGCGGTTTGACCCGGCGCGCGACGCTCCCATACCCTGTCTCAATGAACATCCTGATGATCGGGGACGTGGTCGGCAACCCCGGCCGCACGATCCTGAAGAAGGCCCTGCCCGCGGTCTTCAGGAAGCACGAGATCGACTACTGCGTGGCGAACGTGGAGAACGCGGCCGGCGGTTTCGGCGTGACGAAGGAGGTCTGCGACGAGATCCTGGACCTGGGGGTCGACTGCCTCACCTCGGGCAACCACATCTGGGACAAGAAGGAGATCCTGGGCGTCGTCGACCTGATCCCGCAGCTGCTGCGCCCGCTCAACTACCCCGCGCGCCAGCCGGGGCGCGGTTCGCACGTCGGCAAGGGCAAGCGCTCCGGCGTGCCCGTCGCGACCCTCAACCTCAGCGGCCGCGTGTTCATGAACGGGGCGATCGACGACCCGTTCGAGCTGGGCCGCCGCGAGATCGAGCGGCTGCGCAAGGAGGCGAAGGTGGTGCTCGTCGACATGCACGGCGAGGCCTCTTCCGAGAAGACAGCGATCGCCCACTACTTCGACGGCCTCGCCTCGGCGGTGGTCGGCACGCACACCCACGTGCCGACCTGCGACCACCGCATCCTGGCGGGTGGCACCGCCTACTGTACGGACCTCGGCATGACGGGCCCCTACGACTCGGTGATCGGCGTCGAGAAGGACATGGTGATCCACCGCTTCCTGACCGCGCTGCCGGGCCGCTTCGAGACCGCGAAGGGCGATCCGCGCTTCGCGGCGGCGGTGATCGACGTCGACCCCGAAACCGGGCGCGCGCGCGCGATCGACCGCATGCTGCTGACCGAGGCCGACATCCCCCGGCTGTGAACGGCTATACTCCTCGCCGTGCCGCTCCCTCCGGCGCAGTCTGAGCACCGTTCGGACGGCCTCGGGGCCGTCCTGGACGCCCTTCCCATCGGGCTCTACGTCGTCGACCGCGAGCTGCGGGTCGTCGCCTGGAACAGCCGGCGCGAGAGCGGGCCGCTCGGCCGCCCGCGCGGGAGTGCGGTCGGCCGGCCCCTGAAGGCGGTGCTGGGGGCCGCCGGCTTCCGGGCCACCGAGCCCGCGCTGCGGCGCGTGCTCGAGAC
>JBGASI010000327.1:0-5661 GCA_044229815.1 Vicinamibacteria bacterium
GTGAAAGCGCGGGCCCTCGCCGACCTTCCTGTAGACGCGCAGCGACGGGGCGCACTTGAACCCGGTCCGGTCCTTCTTCCGGAAGATCTCGACGGGGCGGGAGCTGGCGGCCGGTGGTCTGCTCAAGTCAGTCCTCCTTGTGGTCGGGCGACGGTGGTGCGGACGCGAGACGCGCCCAGCGCGCGTCCTGTCGCAGCGCCTCGAAGCTCGGGTCGGTGTCGATCATCGCGCGCGGGTAGCCGGCCCGCAGGGCGAGCGCGAGGGAGCGCAGCGCGGCCTCGCGCTCCCCGAGCCGCTCGCGGGCGCCCGCCACGGTGGCCGCGACGCGCTGGTCGGCGGGGGCGAGGCGCAGCGCCTCGGCGGCGGCGCGGCGGGCAGGCTCCGCCCGGCCGAGCATCGCATAGCAGTCCGCGAGCGCCGCCGCGGCCCGCGCGTCGGCCGGGTCCACGCGGCGCTCCTGCTCGGCCAGCTCGGCGGCCTTCGCGTAGGCCTCGGCGGCGCGGGGACGATCGGCCGGCGACCAGTAGAGCGCCGCCGCGAAGCTGCGCCAGATCCTGTAGTTGCGCGGGGCGAGCCGCGCGGCCTGCTCGAGCGAGCGGGCGGCCTCGGCGAAGCGGCCCGCGCTGAAGTGCAGCGTGCCGAGGTTCGCCGCGGCCTCGGGCCAGGGCTGGATCTCGAGCGAGCGCTGCCAGGCGGCCTGCGCCTCGGCCGTTCGGTCGTCGGCGAACAGCGCGGCGCCGAGGTTCGTGAGCGCCAGCGCGTTGTCGGGCGCCCGCTCGAGGGCGGCGCGGAACGAGGCCTCGGCCTCCTTGTAGCGACCGCTCTCGTAGAGGAAGGCCCCGAGCTGGTTGTGCGCGTACCACAGCTCGGGGCGCAGCTCGAGCGCCTTGCGAAACGCCGCCTCCGCCTCCGCGGGCCGGCCGAGCCGCGCGAGCGCGTCGGCCCGCTCGCGCTGGGCGTCGGCGTTGCGCGGGTCCCGAACGAGGGCCGCCTTCACGTCCTCGAGCGCCTGTTCCGGGCGGCCTGTGCCCGTGTGCACCATGGCGAGCGTCACCCAGACGCGCGCGGGGAGCGGGTCCGCCGCCAGGGCGCGACGGCAGTGCTCCTCGGCTAGCCGCGCGTGCTCCGGCCGCTTCTCGTTGAGGTAGAGCTTCCAGTACGCCTCCGCGAGCCCGACGTGGGCGAGGGCGTAGGCCGGCTCCCGCTCGAGCGCCTGCTGGAACTGCTCGATCGCGCGCTCGAGGCTGCGGCTGTCCTGGTAGCGCTCGAGGGCGCTGCGCCCGGCGGCGTACGGGGTGTAGGCGTGGCCCTGCGCCGCGAGGGTCGCGGCCTCGGCGACGCCGGCGCGCGAGCCGGCGAGCGCGGCGCGTGCGCCGTCTCCCAGCTCGAGGTCCAGCAGCGCAGCCAGCTTGTCGACGAGCGCGTCCGCCGACTCCGCGCGCGCCGCGCGCAGCGTACGGTTGCCCTGCGCGTCCTCGAGGTTCGCGGTCAGCAGCAGGCGGCCGTCCTGGTGCTGCACGCTGCCGGTCACGACGAGCGTCGCGCCGAGCCGGCGTCGCGCGGCGCTGGCGCTGCGCACGCCCGACTCGAGCACGTTGCTCGCCGGCTGCACGGTGAGGCCGGCCTGGAAGGGCTCCAGCTCCGCGAGCCGGGCGGTGGTCAGGTACACGAGGCCCCTGGCGAGGGCCTCGTCCTCCCCCCCGGCCGGGGCCTCGAACGGCAGCACGGCCAGCTGCTTCTGCGCGGGCAGCGCGGGCTGACCGAGACGCTTCACCAGGCGCGGCCCGAAGAGCCCGCCGAGCGCGACGAGTGTCAGCAGCGCGGCCACCGCCGGCAGCACGCGGCGCAGGTTGCGGCGCGCGGCAGAGGAGGCGAGGGCATCACGCGAGAAGCCGGACGCGGCGCCGGAGGCGTGCTCGCGCAGTGCGCGCAGCTCGCGCGCGAGGTCGACGGTCGCCGCGTAGCGCTCGCCCGGGTCCTTCGCGAGACAGCGCGTCTCGATCAGCCAGCGCAGCGGGGCAGGCAGGCCCGGGCTGCGTTGCGCGATCGGCGGCGGCGCGTCCTCGATGATCGCGGCGAGGGTCTGCGCCGGCGAGTCGCGCCGGAAGGCCTGCTGGCCGGTGGCCAGCTCGTAGAGGATGGCGCCGAAGGCGAACTGGTCCGAGCGATGGTCGACGCTGCGTCCGCGCGCCTGCTCGGGCGACATGTAGCCGACCGTGCCGAGGACGACGCCGGCGGCCGTCTGCGGCGACGGGGAGTCGGGCCAGGTCGGCGCGCCCGAGTCGAACCACTGCACGCCTTCGCCGGAGTCGGAGCGCAGCTTCGCGAGACCGAAGTCGAGGATCTTGACGAAGCCGTCGGGCGTCACCATCAGGTTGTCGGGCTTGAGGTCCCGGTGCACGATGCCGGCCGCGTGCGCCTTGGCCAGGCCGTCGGCCAGCTGCACCGCGAGGTCCAGCAGGCGGCGCGGCGCGAGCGGTCGGCCATCCGCGATCAGCTCGCGCGCCGTCTCGCCCTGCACCCGCTCCATCACGATGTACGGCAGGCCCGCGGTCTCGCCGATCTCGTGGATGGTGACGATGTTCGGGTGGTTGAGCGAGGAGGCCGCGCGCGCCTCCTGCGCGAAGCGGCCCATGCGCAGCGGGTCCGAGGCGAAGCGCTCGGGCAGGAACTTGACGGCGACCTCGCGGTGCAGGTCCAGGTCGCGGGCGCGCCAGACCTCGCCCATTCCCCCCGCGCCCAGCCGGGCCAGGAGCTCGTAGCGGCCGAAACGCATGCCGACGGAGGGAGGCATGGCGCGCGGACCTTTCTCTGGAGCGACGCCGGTGAGCCTACTGCGGCCGGCGGACGAGGGTCAAGAATCGCGAGGGCGCCGGGCGCGGCGCCGGCCCGCCTCAGGCGTAGAGCGACTCGATCGTGTCGTGAAGGCTCTGGTGGATGCCGCGGCGCTTGAGCTTGAGCGTCGGCGTCAGCTCGCCCGCCTCGACGGTCAGCTCGCGCGCCACGAGGGCGATCTTCTTGATCGTCTCGTAGCGGGCCAGGCCCTCGTTGATCGTCTCCACCTGCTTCATCACGTGCGCCTTGAACAGCGGGCAGGCCGCCGCCTCGGCGGGCGTGCGGGCCGGGCTGCCGGCGGCCGCCGCCTCGGCGACGACCCGCGCGGGGTCGAGCGTCAGCAGCGCCACCACGTACGGCCGGCGGTCCCCGATCGCCACCGCCTGCGAGACGGCGGGGATCTGCTTGAGCTTGCCCTCGAGGTGCTGGGGGGCGATGTTCTTGCCGCCCGCGGTGATGATCAGCTCCTTCTTGCGGTCGGTGATACGCAGGAAGCCGTCCGCGTCGAGCTCGCCCACGTCGCCCGAGTGGAGCCAGCCATCGGCGTCGCGCGCCTCGCGGGTGGCCTCCTCGTTGCGGTAGTAGCCGGCGAACACGTGCGGGCCGCGCATCAGCACCTCGCCGTCCTCGGCGATGCGCAGCTCGGTGCCGGGGATCGCGTAGCCCGCGCAGCCGAGGCGGTAGCGCTTGGGGATCGACATCGTGGCCGGTCCCGTGCACTCGCTCATGCCGTAGACCTCCATGATCGGCAGGCCCAGGCTCTGGAAGAAGTCGAGCGTCTCCTTCGCGATCGGCGCGGCCGAGACGACCAGCATGCGCGCGGCGTCGAAGCCCAGCTTCTGGCGCACCTTGGAGAAGACGAGCCGGTCGGCGAGCGGGTAGCTCCACGGCCGCGGGCGGCCGGCCTGGTCGGCGTAGCCGCCGGCGAGGCCCACGCCGCGCGCCCAGGCCGCGATCCGGCGCCTGAGCGCGCTGTTCTGCGCGCCCGCGGCCTGGATGCCGGCCTGCACCTTCTCCCAGACGCGGGGCACGCCGAGGAAGATGTGCGGCCGCACCTCGCGCAGGTTCTCCGGCATCTTCTCGAGGCTCTCCGCGAAGTGGACGCAGGCGCCGGTCGCCAGCGAGAGCAGGTGCGAGACGACCTGCTCGGCGATGTGCGACAGCGGCAGGTAGCTCAGCAGGCGGTCGCCGGGACCGCACGGCAGGATCTCCTGCGCGCGCTCGGCGATGAAGACCAGGTTGCCGTGGGTGAGCATGACGCCCTTCGGCATGCCGGTGGTGCCCGAGGTGTAGATGAGCGTCGCCACGTCGTCGCGGCGCAGCGCCGCCGAGCGCCGCGCGACCTCGGCGTCCTCGGCCGGCCCGCCGCGCGCCACCAGTTCCTGCCAGGAGAGAACGCCGTCGCCCGCCGGCGTGCCGTCCATCTGCACGATGGTCTTCAGGCCGGCTGGCCGGCCCGCCCCGAGGAGGCGCGCCAGCGCCTCGGGGGTGTCGACGAAGGCGACCGTCGCCTCGGCGTGCTCCGCGACGTAGCGGCACTGCTCGGGCGTGCTGTTGGTGTAGATGCCGACGGGCCGCGCGCCCACCGACATCGCGGCGAGGTTGGCCACGAACCACTCGGGCCGGTTGAAGGAGAGGATCGCGACACCGCCGCCCGGCTCGACACCGGACGCCGCCAGGCCGCGCGCGGCCTGACGCACCGCGTCACGAAAGGCGGCCCAGTCGGAGCGCTGCCAGGCGCCGTCGCGCCTGCGCCCCATGGCAGGCCGCGCCGGGTGGGCGCGGGCCGTCGCATCGAAGATCTCCAGGATCGTCTCGGGCATGGGGCCCCCCCTCGGGATGGCCGACACTATGGACCGCTGGCGGCGGGTGTCAAGGGCAGCACCGGTCGCCGCGCGGGGCGCGGCCGCTATACTCCTGGTCTCGCCGAGGAGGCCGCTCATGTCCCATCGCCTGCTGGTTCCGCTCGTGGCCCTGGTCCTCGCCGCGCCCGCGGGGGCCACCGTGCCGGGTCCGGCCGACCTCGTGCTGAAGAACGGTGTCGTGCACACCGTGGACCCGCGCCGGCCGCGAGCGGAGGCCGTCGCGGTGCGCGGCGCCCGGATCGCGCTCGTCGGCACCTCCGCCGAGGTCGAGGCGCTGGTCGGGCCCGCGACGCGGGTGGTGGACCTGGCCGGGCGCACCGTCGTGCCCGGCTTCGACGACTCCCACGCGCACCTGCTCGGGATCGGCTACGCGCGGCTCGACGTGGACCTCGTGGGCGCCCGCAGCTTCGAGGAGGTGGTGGCCCGGGTGGCGGCCGCCGTGAAGGGCCGGCCGGCCGGCCAGTGGCTGCGTGGCCGCGGCTGGCACGAGGGCAAGTGGGACGCGCCGGCGCCAGGCTCGGTGCGGGGCTTCCCGACGCACCAGGCCCTGAGCGCCGTCTCGCCCGACAACCCGGTGCTGCTCGAGCGGGCCGACGGCCACGCGGTCCTCGCCAACGCCAGGGCGCTCGCGCTGCGCGGGATCACCCGCGCGACGGCGGCCCCCGCGGGCGGCGAGATCCTCCACGGCGCGGACGGCGAGCCCACCGGCGTCTTCGTCGACAACGCGCAGGCGCTGGTGCCACCGCCCGAGCGCACGCCCGACGAGACCGCGCGCGCCCTCGAGCTGGCGATGGACGAGTGCCTGGCGAAGGGCGTCACGAGCCTGACCGACGCCGGCCAGCCGCTGGCGACGATCGCCCTTTACCGGCGGGCCGCGGCGGCCGGCCGGCTGCGGACGCGCCTTTACGTGATGGCGGAGGGCCTCGAGACGATGCGCGCGCTCGGCCGGCCGGAGGTCGGC
>JBGASI010000328.1:0-5659 GCA_044229815.1 Vicinamibacteria bacterium
TCGGCTTCGCCGTGCCGCAGGCGCCGCCGCTGGCCGGCCTCGCCGCCCTCGTCCTCAGCGCGCCCCTCTATGGCCTGCTCGCCTGGGCCTGGCCGGAGGTCGCGTACCTGCACCGGATGCTGGCCACGCTCGCCGCGCTCGTCCTGGTGATGGGCGCGATCACCCTCGCGCGGCCGCTGCGCGAGCCGCGGCTGCTGCCGGTGCGCGAGGACATCGACCTGCGCCCCTCGCGTGGCGCGCTCGCCGGCGGCCTCGCCGTGATCGTCGCGGTCGTCGCCTTCTTCTGGCTGTTCCGCTGAGCCCCGCCCGCCGCCCGGCCTGATAGGATCGCCAGCGTGACCGACGAGCCCGCCCCGGCCTCCCGCCTCGTCTCGCTCGACGCCTTCCGCGGCCTGACCATCGCCGCCATGATCCTCGTCAACAACCCCGGGGACTGGAGCCACGTCTACTGGCCGCTGCTCCACGCGCCCTGGCACGGCTGGACGCCCACCGACCTCATCTTCCCGTTCTTCCTGTTCATGGTCGGGATGTCGCTCACGTTCTCGCGCCGCGCGGACGCGCGCCCCGCCGTCGCCCGCGCGCTGAAGCTCGTCGCTCTGGGCCTGCTGATGGCCCTCTACCCTTACTTCCCGATCCTCACCGTGCGCTGGCCGGGCGTCCTGCAGAGGATCGGCGTGTGCTACCTCGCGGCCTGGGCGGCCAAACGCTGGCTGCGCCCGCGCGGTCAGGCCGTGCTCACGGTGTCCATCCTCGTCGGCTACTGGGCGCTGATGACGAAGCTGAGCGGTCCCGAGGGCCTCGCGCCGAACCTCGGGATGCAGACGAACCTCTCGGCGCAGCTCGACCGCATCCTGCTCGTGCCGCACGTCTGGAGCGTGACGAAGACCTGGGACCCCGAGGGAGTCCTCTCGACCCTGCCCGCGATCGCGACCACCGTGCTCGGCCTGCTCTTCGGCGAGTGGCTGCGCGCCGGGGCCCGCGCCGGGGCCGGGCCGCGGTCCCCGTTCGCGACGACGCTCGGTCTCCTGCTCGCCGGGCTCGCGCTCACGCTGCTCGGCGTCCTGTGGGGCGAGGCGGCGCCGGCGTGGCTCCTCTTCCCGGTCAACAAGAGCATCTGGACCTCGTCGTTCGTCCTGCTCACCGGCGGCCTGGCCGCGGCGCTCTTCGGCCTCACCTACTGGGTGGTGGACGTGGTCGGCTGGAAGGCCTGGGCCGCGCCGTTCGTCTCGTACGGCCGCAACGCGATCACGGTCTTCGTCGGCTCGGGCCTGCTCGCCAAGACGCTCCTGTCGATCAAGTGGCCCGACGCCTCCGGCACGGCCGTGAGCCTCTGGCAGCGCCTGTTCCAGTCGCTCTACGCGAGCTGGCTGCCGCCCCACGAGGCGTCCTTCGCCTGGGCGCTCTCGATGGTGCTCGTGTTCTACCTGCTCGCCCGCGGGCTGGACCGCCGCGGCCTGTACCTCAAGGTCTGAGCGTCGCGACCAGCCGCTTCGGCGCCACCCGCTTCAGGCTTCCCCCACCATCGTCTCCGGGCGCACCCAGGCGTCGAACTGCTCGGCGCTGACGGTGCCGAGCTCGAGCGCCGCCTCGCGCAGCGTCTTGCCGGTCGCCTGCGCGTGACGCGCGACCCTGGTCGCCGCGTCGTAGCCCACGTGCGGGCTGAGCGCGGTCACGAGCATCAGCGAGCGCTCGAGGTTCTGGCGCAGCCGCTCGGGCACCGGCTCGATCCCGAGGGCGCAGTGCAGGCGGAAGCTCTCGCAGCCGTCGGCCACCAGCCGGCAGCTCTGCAGCAGCGCGTGGGCGAGCACCGGCATGAAGACGTTGAGCTCGAACTGGCCCGACATGCCGGCGATGTTGACGGTGACGTCGTTGCCCATCACCTGGGCGGCGGCCATCGTCAGCGCCTCGGACTGGGTGGGGTTGACCTTGCCGGGCATGATCGAGCTGCCGGGCTCGTTCTCGGGGATCGTGATCTCGCCCAGGCCCGAGCGCGGCCCGGAGGCCAGCCAGCGCACGTCGTTCGCGATCTTGTTGAGCGAGGCTGCGACGGTCTTGAGCGCGCCGTGCGCGAAGACGACCGCGTCGCGCGCCGCCAGGGCCTCGAACTTGTTCGGGGCGCTGACGAAGGGCTCGCCCAGCAGCGCCGTGAGGCGTGCCGCGACGCGTCGCCCGAGCTGCGGGTGCGCGTTCTGGCCGGTGCCGACGGCGGTGCCGCCGAGGGCCAGCTCCGACAGGTGCGGCAGGGACTGCTCCAGGTGGCGCACGCCGTGATCGAGTTGCGCCGCCCAGCCCGAGATCTCCTGCCCGAGCGTCAGCGGCGTCGCGTCCATCAGGTGGGTGCGGCCGATCTTGACCAGGCCGCGGAACGCCGCGGCCTTCGCGACGAGCGCGTCGCGCAGGCGCGCGACGGACGGGATCACCTCGTGCCGCAGCGCGAGCACGGCGGCCACGTGGATCGCGCTCGGGAAGGCGTCGTTCGTCGACTGGCCGCGATTGACGTCGTCGTTGGGGTGCACGAGACGGCCCTCGCCGCGCGGGCCGCCGAGGATCTCGCTGGCCCGGTTCGCGAGCACCTCGTTGACGTTCATGTTCGTCTGCGTGCCGCTGCCGGTCTGCCAGACGACCAGCGGGAACTCGTCGTCCCAGCGGCCGGCGAGGATCTCGTCCGCCGCCGCGACGATCGCGCCCGCCGTGCGCTCGTCGAGCACGCCGAGCTCGAGGTGAACGAGCGCGACGGCCTTCTTGACGAGCACGAGCGCGTGCACGAGCGCGCGCGGCAGGCGCTCGCCGGAGATACGGAAGTTCTGCAGCGAGCGCTGCGTCTGCGCTCCCCACAGCCGCTCGGCCGGCACCTCGATGGGCCCGAACGAGTCCCGCTCGACGCGGACCGCTCCGCCGCGTGCGTCTGCCATGGTCCTGTCTCCGGAGATCGCCCGCGGGATCGCCGCGGGCTTTCGCCCAGCATAGGTCGCGGCCCGCCCGCCGCCAAGCCCCCGTCCGATCTGATAGCCTGAAGCGTTGGCTGGAGGCCGCGTGCGCTCACTCCCGAAGGCGATCGTCGCTTCGCTGCTCGCCGCGAGCAGCCTCTTCGGCGCCGAGGCGCCGCCCGCCGGGGACGCCTGGGAGGCGCTGCGCGTTCCCGTGCGGCCGTTCGAGCTGAAGGGCCTCGACTCCGGGCCGCTCTCGACCGCGCAGCTGGCCGGGAAGATCGTGGTGATCGACTTCTGGGCCTCCTGGTGCCAGCCGTGCCTCAAGGAGCTGCCGGAGCTCGCCGCCTACCACCGCCGGCTCGAGGCGCGCTCGGACGTGGTGCTGCTGAGCCTGAACGTCGGCGAGGACCGCGCCACGGTGGAGGCCTTCCTGAAGACGTCGCCGACGGGCTTCCCGGTCTACTGCGGCGATGCGCTCGTGGAGCCGCTCGAGCTGGCGGCGTTCCCGACGAAGGTCGTGCTCGACCTGCGCCACCCCGCCGCGGACAACGCGGGCGTCGTGCGCTTCCGCCGCGAGGGGCTCACGAGCGTCGCGAGCATCGAGGCACGCGTGGCGGAGCTGCTCGCGGAGCGCCCCTAGACCCTTCCTAGGTCCGCTTCAGGACCACGACCGTGGCGTCGTCCTCCCAGGGACGCGTGCCGCCCCAGGCGATCGAGGCCTCGAAGATGCGGTCGAGGGTCGCCTGCGCGGGCTGTCCCTGCGTGGCGTGCACCGCCGCACGCAGGCCCCTGGTGTCGAAGAACTCGCCCGCGGCGTCGCGCCGCTCGAGGATCCCGTCGGTGCAGGCTACGAGCAGCTCGCCCGGGCGCATCTGGGCGAAGCCGCGGCGGAACTCGGCGTTCGGCAAGGGGCCGATCACCGTGCCGCCGACCGTGAGCTCCGTCTCGAACGGCTGGCCCGGCTGCGGCGCCGTCGAGAACAGGATCGGCGGCTGGTGGCCCGCGTTGACGTAGACGAGGTTGCCCTCGGCCTCGACCTCCGCGTAGAACACGCTGATGAAGCGGCTCGACAGCCGCGAGCGGTGGATCACGCGGTTGAGCTTGGAGAAAACCTGCGCGACCTTGAGCTCCTTCTCGATGCCCATGCGCAGGCCGGTCACCACGTCGCGCACGAGCAGCGCCGCGGGCAGCCCGTGGCCGCTCGCGTCGCCGATCGCGACCCCGAGCAGGCCGTCGCCGAGGTCGTGGAAGTCGTAGAAGTCGCCGCCCACCTCCTCGGCCGCGATCGAGCGGGCCGCCAGCTCGAAGCCGGGGAACTGGGGCGGCTCCTCGACCAGCAGCGACTGCTGGATCTCGGCCGCCTCGCGGAAGGAGCCGCGCACGCGCGCGTCGACGAGCCGCGCGTCGAGCGCGGCCCGGGTGGTGTTGAGCGCGAAGTCCAGCTCCTCGAGCTGCCAGCCGTCGGCCAGGACGAAGAAGAAGACGTAGCGGCTCGGCGCCTTGCCCACCAGCAGCCCCGCCACCGCGGCGGGAGGCAGCAGGCCCCGCCGCTGGGGGCTGCCCTCGGCGCCCGGGCTCGAGAAGATGTAGACGCGGTGGCGCGCGACCTCCGCGATCGGCGGCTGCGCCGCGTCGAGCGCCTCCAGGTTCGGCCCGGAGACGTCGCCGACCGCCTTCACGAGCGCGAAGCCGTCCCGGCGCTCGGCGTAGAGGAGCCCCCCCCGCAACCGCAGGTCGTCGCGCAGGCTCGCGAAGGCGTCCTCGAGGAAGGCCTCGAGGAGCTTGGGCTGCGCGCGCCGGGTCTTGAGGCCGCCGAACAGCGCGTCGAGGCGGCGGTAAAGGAGCTTGGGGGTCGCCATAAGTCCCCTTAATTATATCACCCCTAGGTACTCATCGGCGTGATGGCTCGTGGCGCCCGTCACACGCGACGGGCAGGCGTCGAGGCGAGGCCGGCCTCGAGCGCGATCGTCTCGAGCACCTCGTAGACGGCGCGGTTGGGGGGCAGCGCTGCGAGGCGGTCGCCCATGGCGGCGCGCGCCGCGGGATCGGCGCGCAGCCTGCCGACCGTCGCCGGGATCTCCCGCCAGTGGCGCACCACGACGCCGAGCCCGCGCTCGCGCACGAAGTCGGTGTTGAAGCGTTCCTGCGGGATCGTGTGCAGGTTGCGGGTCACGACCACGGGCACCCGCAACTGGAAGGCCTCGGACAGCGAGCCCGGGCCGGGCTTGGTCGCGAGCACGTCGCTCGCCGCGAGCAGCTCGGCGACCCGCTCCGTGAAGCCGAAGCGCAGCAGCTTTCCGGCGTACTGCCGTTCGAGCGGCCCCAGCCGCGCGAACAGCCCCGGGTTGTCGCCGCACACGGCGATCACCCGCTCGGCCGCGCCCTGCGCGAGCAGCCGCTCGGCGAGCGGAAGCAGCTCGGGCGAGCCCTTGCCGCCGAACAGCAGCATGGCCGTGAAGTCGTCCGGGCCGATGCCCAGCTCCGCGCGCACGCGCGCGCGGGTGTCGAGGCCCACCGAGCGGTACAGCCGCGGGTGCAGCACCATCCCCGAGACGCGCGTCACCCGCGCGGGCGGGACCCCGAGGACCCCGGCCTGCGCGGCCGCCTCTTCGGTCGCGACCACCACGCGGTCGACACCCGGCTCGATCCAGAAGCGCGGCGGGAAGTCGGCGAGGTCCGTCAGCACCACGACGAGCGGCACCCCCGGGTGGGCGGCCTCGAGCGCCTCC
>JBGASI010000329.1:0-6457 GCA_044229815.1 Vicinamibacteria bacterium
GGCGGCTTTGCGAGCGTACTGTGCAACTGGGCGCTCGGCGAGGGCGAGGAGTGGTCCGCGCCCCTGCGGCGCTGGGTCGCCGGGCGCCCCTGCGACGCCTGGCTGCTGCGCAGCGACGTGCAGGACCCGCTCACCTACGCGGCGGGCTGGAATCGCGGCCGCGACGAGGACGACTACGCGAGCAGCCTCGATCGCTGGCTGGCCTACGACGCCGAGCTGGGGATCGCGGCGCTCGGGCTCGGGGCCGTGGTGCTGCGCCGTCGCTCGGGCGGGCGCAATTGGGTGCGCGCGGACCTGCTGCCCGAGCGGCCGTCCGGCTCCTGCAGCGACGCGATCCTGCGCGCCTTCGTCGCCCAGGACCATCTGCATGGGCTCGAGAACGACGCCGCCCTGCTGCGCCAGGCCTACCGTGCGGCGGAAGGGCTGCAGGTCGAACAGCGCCTCGTGCTGCGCGGCGGAGCCCTCGCGCCGGCGTCGCTGGAGATCCGGCTGGCGGACGGGCTCGGCTCGCGTGGTGCGGCCGATATCGCCCTCGTCAAGCTGCTGGAGCTGTGCGACGGTCGCCGGCCGGTCGGCGAGCTGCTGGCCGATCTGGGCCTGGGGGGCGGCGCTGTGGCCGTGGCGACGGCTGCCTCGGCCGCCGGCATCGTCCGCCGCCTCGTGGCCCAGGGGTTCCTGCTGCCCGCGAAGCCGGCGGAAGGGAAAGGGAGGACGTCCGATGGAGAGAGCCTCGAAGGCGCATCCGAGACGCACGCTGTTGCAGAGGGCCTCGCTGGCCCTGGCGGCCACGCTGGGGCTGGGAGCGACCGCACGCCGGCTGCGCGCGGCTGACCACCCGGCTCTGCCTGGCGCGGCAGCCGAACCCGGGCCGCTCGTCCTGCACGGGCGCCGCCGGCTCGCGCCACCCGCGCGACCGCTCGTCGGCGGTGCGAGTTCTTCGCGAGCGCCTTCCAGCTCGAGACCGCGCTGGGCGCCCACCCGCTGGCGGCCTCCAACCTCGAGTTTCAGACCTTCCGCCTGCCCGAGGGGACGCTGTTCGGGATCGGCGCGCCGGGAACCCGTGAGGAGCGCTCGTTCGCGGTTCTCGGCGGGACCGGCCGCTTCGGCGGCGCGAGCGGCAGCTACCTCGAGCGCGAGCGCCCCTCGGGGCCGGTCGGGGCCGTCGAGTTCGTGATCACGCTGCGAGCCTGAGGAGACAACGCCATGGCCATCGTCGACTACTTTCTGAAGATCGAGGGGATTCCGGGCGACAGCAACGACGACAAGCACAAGAACGAGATCGACGTGCTCAGCTTCGGTTTCGAGGTCTCGCGCCCGAAGCCGGGCGGCCGGCCCCGCGTCGAGGACTTCCGCTTCGTGAAGACGATCGACACGGCGACGCCCCTGCTGTTCGACGCGGCGTGCCCGGGCGAGTCGATCCGCAGCGCGGTCATGACCGGTCGCAAGGCGGGCCGGGGCCAGCAGGAGTTCATGAAGTTCACGTTCGAGGACGTGGTCGTCTCGAGCGTGCAGCCCACCGGCGCCACCGGCAGCGACGCCCTGCCGATGGAGCAGGTGACGCTCGACTTCCGCAGCGTCGAGATCGAGGTGCGGCGCCAGAACCCGGACGGCAGCTTCGGGCCGGCCGTCACCTCCACCTGCAGCCCGCGCGTGCGTAGAGGCGAGTAACGGCGTCGCCCCGCGGCCCGGCCGGGCTTCGTATAATCCCGACCGATCTTCCGCGGAGACCGACCCTGAAGGAGTGCGTCGCCTGCTCGCGCTGTTTCGACGACGAGGTCGTCGTGTGCCCCGAGGCCGGCCGCGCGCCGAGGGGCACGCTTCCGGGGCCGCCGCTGCTCGACGGCGCCTACCGCCTGGACCGGCGTCTCGGGGAAGGCGGCATGGGCGTCGTCTATCGCGCGCGCCACCTGGCGCTGGGCCGGGACGTGGCGGTGAAGCTCGTGCGGCCCTCGGTCGCGCCGGAGCCCGCCTACCTCGCCCGCTTCCGCAACGAGGCGGCGGCGCTCGGCCGGCTCGAGCACCCGGCCATCGTGAACGTGACCGACTTCGGCATCGACCCGCGCGCGGACGGCGTGCCGTACCTGGTGATGCAGCTGCTCGCGGGCGAGTCGCTCGACGACCACCTGCGTCGGAGCGGTCCGCTGTCCATCGATCAGGCGTTGCCGATTCTCGAGGCCGTCGCCGCGGCCGTCGACTATGTCCACGAGCGCGGCGTGCTGCACAGGGATCTCAAGCCCTCGAACGTGCTGCTCGCCCGTGCCGCCGACGGCGCTCTGCAGGCGAAGCTGCTCGATTTCGGGCTGGCTCGCCTGGCGGGGTCCCGGCATTCCGCCGTGGAGTCCGAGCCGCCGGCCGTGCCACCGGCGGGCAGCGAGCCGCTCGACGACCGGACCCCCGTTCCGACGGACGAGGCCGGCCGCACGCTGACCGTCGCTCCCCGGGACGCGTCGGCCGGTGTGACGGTCCCCGGCCAGATCCTCGGCACGCCCCGCTTCATGGCACCCGAACTGTTCTCCCGCGCCGAGTCCTCGCCCGCCACGGACATCTACGCCCTCGGCGTGATGGCGGTGCTCGTCCTCACCGGGCACACGCCGTTCTTCGGCTCGCTGCACACCGTCGTCCGGGCGCACCTCGAGGAGACGCCGCCGCGCCCGTCGACGCTGCGCGCGGGGCTCTCCGCGGCGCTGGACGGCGCCCTGCTACAGGCGCTCGCCAAGGACCCGGCGGAGCGGCCCCGCACCGCCCAGGACTTCGTCCGCCGATTGCGCGCGGCCGAGGCGGCCGAGCGGCTGCGCCTGTGGCGCGCGCGGGAGTGGCCGCGGCGCGGCGCGATTGCGCTGGCGGGCGGCCTGTGCCTCGCGCTCGGCGCGGCGCCGCTCGGGGCGCTCGCCCCGCTCGCGGCCCTCGAGCGGTCCGCCCTCGACGCGCGCCTCGCGCTCTCGGCCCCGCGCCCGGGCGACCCGCGTCTCGCGCTCGTCCTGCTCGACGAGGCCTCGCTCGCCGCGGAGTCGCGCGCCCTGGGCGACATGGCCGAGCCGGTGGCGGCCGGGCTGGAGCGGATCTTCGACGCGGGGGCCGCGGCGGTCGCGGTGGACCTCATCGTGCCCGAGGCCTGGGGCCGCTCCGGCCCCTTCGCGCGGTTCGTGGTCGCTCACGCGGACCGGCTCGCGCTGGCCGCCATGGCGACGCCCGACGGTATCGTCGGCGCCGAGGCCGCGCGAGGCGTCACGATGGCCGCGCTCGGCGAGGCGTCGGCCGCGCGGCTCTTCGGCCTCGCCAACCTCGAGGAGGACCCGGACGGGGTGGTGCGCCGGGGTCGCCTGGACTTCGAGACGAGCGACGGCGGCCGTTTCGACACCTGGGCCGCGACCGCGGCGAAGCGGTTCGCGGTCCCCGTGCCAGCCGCGCCCCCCGCATCGAAGCTGTTCCCGGGCGCGCCGCCGGGCACGTTCTTCATCGACTTTCGCGCGGTGGCCCCGCGCGCCGTGGCCTGGCGCGAGCTCGCGGGCGCGCTCGCGCGAGAGCCCCGCCTCTTCGAGGGCCGGCTGGTGGTGTTCGGGGCTCAGCTCGCCGGGTCCGGGGACGACGCGCTGCGCGTGCCTTCGGGAGCCGTCGTGTCGGGGCCGCAGCTGCAGGCCCTCATGATCCAGACCATCCTGGGGGGCTTCCCGCTCCGGGATGCCCCCGCCGCCGGGGTGCTCGGCGCGCTGGGCCTTGCCCTCGCGGCGGCCTCGTTCGTCGCCCTCTTCGGCGCGGGCGCCCTGCGCCCGCTGCTGGTGTCCGTCGGGCTCGCCGTCGCCTGGCTGGTCGGGTCGGCGGCGGCCTTCCGCCTGGCCGGTCTGCTGGTGCCCGTCGCGGGTCCCCTCGCTGCCCTCGCGGTGGCGTCGGCGCTCGCGCTCCTGCTGCGCCGGAAACTGCCGCGGCGCCCGCCCTCGCCCGCGAAGGAGTCGAAAGCATGAGTGTGTGCGCGATCCTGGCCCTGGCCCTGGCTCTGGCGACGGCCGGCCCTGCGCCGACCCCCGTGGCCGACGAGGCCGTGGCCATCGTGGTGTCGGTCCGCGGCAGCGTCAGGGCCGAGGCCCCGGCCGCTGCCGCGCGCCCGCTCGCGGCGCTCGACTGGCTCTGCGTCGGGACGACGCTGGCGGTCGATCCCGCGGGCGGCGCGGTGCTCGCTCTCGCCTCGGGCCGGCGCTTCGAGCTGCGGCCCGGCGTCCGCGCGCGCGTCGGCGCCGAGGGCCTCGACGTCCTGGCCGGTGACGCCTTCGAGCTGCCGCGGGTGCCGCCCCTGCCGCGCCTGCCCGCGCTGGCGGCGGACGCCCGGCCGGGGATCCGCGCCGGAGCCCTGCGCGTCCGCGGGCGGCGCCTCGCCGGCCTGTACCCGCAGGACGCCGTCACGCTCGCCGACGCGACGACGCTCGTCTTCGAACCGCTGGCCGGCGTCTCCGAGTACCACGTGGAGATCGAGGACGAGGAAGGCGAGTCGGTCTTTCACGCCGGCGTGCGCGGGCCCGAGGTCGTGGTCTCGCCCGGCATCCTGCGCCCGGGACGCCGCTACGCCTGGTCCGTGCGCGCGGCGACCTCGAGCGGGCCGGCCCGCGGCGAGGCCGCCTTCGCCACGCTCGACGAGCCGGCGGCCAGCGCGCGCGAGGGGCTCCGCCGTGCGCTGGCCGCTGCCACCCCCGACGCCTCCGCGCTCGCGCTGCTCGCCGAGGTGGACCGCGGCCTCGGCCTGCTGCGCGAGGCGCGCGACGGCTTCGCGCGGGCCGTGACGGCGTCGCCCGGGGATGCCGCGCTGCGCGCCGCCCTCGACCGGGCGCAGCGGCGGCTCGCGGAGCAGGCGCCTCCCGAATGAGGGCCAGCCGCACGGCCGGCGGCCTGCTGCTCGCCCTGCTGGCGGTCGTCGCGACGGGAGGCGCTCTCGCAGCTTCGACGACCGACGAGCTGGACGCGGCGGCGGCGCGCAAAGACGTCTCCGCGGCGCTCGCGTTCGCCCGCTCGCTCGCCGCGCGCGCGACGGCGCCCGGTCGCGACGGCTGCACTGTCGCCCACGACCTGGCCGAACTCGCTGGCCGCCTCGTCCCGCTGGCCGCACCCGACGCCTCGGCGCTCGCGCAGCAGCTGCTCGAGGCCGCGATCGCGCGCCACGAGCCGGGCGGCAGCGGTCCGCCCTGCGTGGACGCCCTGGCGCTCGCCGTGACGCTCGGCCAGCTGTCGACGCTGCACTTCGACGCGGGCCGCTGGGAGCGCTGCGAGCCGCTCGACCGCCGCGTCGTCGCGCTGCGCGGCGCCGCGCAGGGGGAAGGCCACCCCGAGGTCGCGCAGGCGCGCCAGGACCTCGCGCTCGACCTCTACCGGCTGGGCCGCTTCGCCGAGGCGGAGGCGCAGTTGCGTCTCGCCGTCGCCGCTCTCGAGGGCGCCGACCCGCCCCGGCCCGAGGCCCTGGCCGATGCCCTGGGCTACCTGGGCGAGAACGTGCGCGCGCAGGGGCGCCTGCGCGAAGCCGAGCCCCTGCTGCTGCGCTCACTGGCCCTGGGTCCCTCCGCGCGCTCGACGCTGCTCAACAACCTCAGCGGCTTCTATCGCGACCAGAACCGCTACGCGGAGGCCCTGTGGCGGCTGGGCCAGGCGCTCGCGCTCGAGGAGTCGCGGGAGGCGCCCGATCGCCGCGAGCTGGTGGTCCTCTGGAACAACATGGCCGAGCTGTATCGCTTCCAGGGCGACCGGCGCGAAGCGGAGCGCCACTACCGCAAGGCCGTCGAGTCCGCCCGCGAGGTGCTCGGCCCCGACCACTCGCGCCTGGGGACGCTGCTCAACCAGCTCGCCGAGCTGTGCCGGGAGACCGGCCGCGCCGCGGAGGCCGAGGCCCTGTATCGCGAGGCCCTTGCCGTGAAGACGCGTGGGCTCGGACCCGAGCACCCGGACCTCGCCCACACCTACGAGGGCCTCGGCCGGCTGCTCGGGGCCGGCGGTCGCCGCGCCGAGGCGCTCGCGGCCCTGCGCACGGCGCTGCGACTGCGCGAGGCGCGCCTGGGCGCCTCGCACCCGGACTCGGCCGAGGCGCGGCTCGTCCTCGCCGAGCTTCTCGACGCGGCGGAGGCCGACCGGCCCGAGGCGCGGCGACTGCTCGACCGGGCCATCGCCGACCTCGAGGCCGCTCAGGCAGAGGGCCGCACGCTCGCCCGCGCGCTCGAGCGCCGCGCCGCGGGGCGGCGCTCGGCCGGCGAGCCGGCCGCCGCGCGCGAGGATCTCGCCAGGGCCCTCGCGATCGTGGAGCGCCTGAGGCCCGAGGCCGGCGGAGGCGAGCACACCCGGGCGGAGTTCGGGGCGCTCCACGCCGCGCAGTTCGCGCGACTCGCGCGCTGGCTGGTCGAGGACGGGGACCTCGACGGCGCCTGGCGCGTCAGCGAGCGGGGCCGGTCCCGCGCCCTGCTGGATCGGCTCGAGGCGGGGCACGTGG
>JBGASI010000330.1:0-5646 GCA_044229815.1 Vicinamibacteria bacterium
GGGCATCGGCGGCATGATGCCGCTCACGGCCGAGGCGAAGGCGAGCGGCGCCTGTCCCGCCTGGACGAGCTACGTCGCCGTGCGGAACGCGGACGAGAGCGTCGCACGGCTCCTGGCACTCGGCGGCAGGGTCTTCGTGCCGGCGATGAGCGTGCCGGGCGTCGGCCGCTTCGCGATCGTGGCCGATCCGCAGGGCGCCGTCTTCGCGATGCTCCAGCCCGACGGGCCCGAACCGACGGGACCCGACGCGCCTGCCGGCCCGCTCGAGATCTCGTGGCGCGAGCTCGCGACCAGCGACCTTCCCGGCGCGGTCTCGTTCTACACGGAGCTGTTCGGCTGGGAGAAGCTGAAGGCGAACGAGATGGACCCGCTCGGCACCTACCAGGAGTTCGGCCGCTTCGGCCTGCCGCTCGGGGGCATGTACAGGAAGCCCGCGGAGATGCCGTTCCCGCCGCACTGGCTGAGCTACGTGAAGGTGAACGACCTCGACGCCGCCGTGAAGGCCGTGGCCGCCGAGGGCGGCAAGGTCCTGAACGGACCGCTCGAGATCCCGGGCGGCGACCGGATCGCCCAGTGCCTCGACCCCCAGGGCGCCGCCTTCGCGCTGCACCAGGCGAAGGCCTGAGGGCAGGCAAGGCGGGATTGCCCCGGTGGCAGGGCCCCAGACTCTCGGCTCGCGAGTCGCCGTTCACCTGCTCAGCCGGGCCGGCTTCGGTCCGCGGCCGGGCCAGATCGAGGACGTCGTGCGCCGCGGGCCGACGCAATGGCTCGAGGAGCAGCTCGCGCCGGGCGCCGATCCCGACCTCGACACGCGGCTCGCGCGTTACACGACCCTCGGCTACACCACGACGCGCATCCTGGCGCTGCTGAACGCCGACCCGCGCGCCGCCGCCGTCGTCACCGAGGAGCTCGCCAACGCCAAGGTGATCCGGGCGGTGCACGGGCGCAACCAGCTGCAGGAAGTCCTGGTCGACTTCTGGTTCAACCACTTCAACGTCTTCGTGAACGACGGCTTCGACCGCTCCGCGACGACCTCGTACGAGCGCGACGCGATCCGGCCGCACGTGCTCGGCCGCTTCCGCGACCTGCTCGAGGCGGCGTCGCTGCACCCGGCGATGCTGTACTACCTCGACAACTACCTCAACACCATCCCGCGCCGCGTGGGCAGCCGGGTGACGGGCGGAATCAACGAGAACCAGGGTCGCGAGCTGCTCGAGCTGCACACGGTCGGCGTCGACGCCGGCTACACGCAGGCGGACGTCGTCGAAGCCTCGCGCTGCCTGACCGGCCACGGCATCGACAACCTCACGACCGGCGGCAACTACGTCTTCCGCTCGGCGAACCACGACAACGAGGCGAAGCAGGTGTTCGGCCTCGCGGTCGCGGCCGGCGGCAACGACACGGACGTGCGGAGGCTCTTCGACCACCTCGCGAGCCACCCGGCCACCGCGTCGCACGTCGCGCGCCGGCTCTGCGAGCGCTTCGTCGCGGACACACCGCACCCCGCCCTCGTCCAGCGCATCGCGGGCGTCTTCCTGTCGACGGACGGCGATCTGGAGCAGGTGATGCGCGCGCTGCTCGGGAGCACGGAGTTCTGGGCGGCGGCCTTCGCCGCCCCGAAGCCGAGGACGCCGTTCGAATACGTGGCCGGCGTGCTGCGCGGCGCCGGTGCCGAGGTCACGAACCCGGCGGCCCTCCGGCGCACGCTGGGCGACATGGGCCAGCCGCTGTTCCAGTGCAACCCGCCGACCGGCTACAGCAACCGCGGCGGGGACTGGCTCAATCCGTCGGCGCAGCTGTACCGGATGAACTTCGCGCTCGACCTGGCGGCGGGCGCGATTTCGGGCGTTGCGGCCGACGTGAGGGGCCTCGTCCGCGACGGCGGCGGCGATCCAGACGACCCGCGCTCGGCCGCGGCGGCGATCGACAAGCAGGTCTTCGGCCACACGCTCTCCCCCGCGTCGCTGCAGGCCGCCTCGCGCGTCGACAGGTCGTCCCCGCTGGCGGTCTCGACCCGGGTCGCCGGCCTGCTGCTGGCCGGCCCCGAGATGCAGGTGAGGTGAGGCGATGAGCTTCGACCCGTCGCGGCGCGTCTTCCTGCACGGGGCCTCGCTCGCCGCGGTGGGCGTCGGCCTGGCGCCCTCGACGCTGCTCGTGCGCACGGCGCAGGCCGCGGGCGCCGGCGAGCGCGTGCTGGTGAAGGTCTTCCTGCGCGGGGCCGCCGACGGGCTCAACCTCTGCGCGCCCTACGGCGACGCCGAGTACTACAACCTGCGGCAGGGGATCGCACTGCCGCGGCCGGGCGGCCCGGACGGCGTCGTCAACCTCGACGGCTACTTCGGCCTGCACCCGGAGCTCGCGCCCCTGGCGCCGTTCTTCGCCGACGGACGGCTCGCGCTCGTGCACGCCGTCGGCAACCCGCAGGTGACGCGCTCGCACTTCGACGCCCAGGACTTCCAGGAGTCCGGGACCCCCGGCGACAAGCAGACGCCAACCGGCTGGCTCGACCGCGCGATCGCGAGGCTCCCCGGGGCCGAGGTCACGCAGGCGGTCTCGTTCTCCTCGCAGCTCGTGCGCTCGTACCTCGGCCCGGAGCCCGTGCTGGTGGCGCAGACGCTCGCGTCCTTCGACCTGCGCGCGCGCAGCTGGCGCGCCGAGGCCGAGTCGCTGCTGCGCGCGATGTACGCCGCGGCCGGGACCGACGTCGGCCGCACGGCCGCCGAGACGTTCGAGGCGGTCAACACGCTGCTCGGGGTCCCGCCGGCGAGCCCTGCGAACGGCGCCGTCTACCCGACGACCACGGTCGGCACCTCGCTGCGCCAGGCCGCCCAGCTGATCAAGGCGGGCATCGGCACGCGCTGCATCTACGTGAACGTGACCGGCGGCTTCGACACGCACTCGAACCAGCTGCAGAACAACGTCGCCGACTACCGGCCGCTCGGCCAGGCGCTCGCGGCGTTCGGTACGGACCTCGGCGGCCGCCTGGACGACGTGGTCCTGCTGGTGACCACGGAGTTCGGGCGCACCGCCGCGGTGAACGGCGCGGCAGGCACGGACCACGGCACCGGCTATTGCATGCTCGCGCTCGGCGGCCGCGTGCGCGGCGGACGTGTGCTCGGCCGCTGGCCGGGGCTGTCGCGCGGACAGCTGTACGAGGGCCGCGACCTCGCCGCGACCACCGACTTCCGCGACGTGTTCCAGGAGGTCGCGCGCGCGCAGTTCGGGATCGCGGATTCGCTCTTCCCCGGCTACGCGCCCGGCCCGGGCGTGGGCCTCGTGTCCTGACGACCAGCGAAAGGATGATGACCCGGTGACACGCCGAAGCCGCCGTGCCGTCCTCGTGGCCGCCGCCTGCGCCCTCGCTGTTGCCGCCTCCGCCCCGGCCTCAGCGGGGACGCTGCCGCCCGAGGTCTTCGCGGGTTACTCGCTCGGGCGCATGGACGAGGTTTCGCGGCACGGCGCCAACCTGGCGCTGGGCATCCGCCTCTTCGGGCCGGTCACGGGCTTCGTCGACGCGAGCGCGCACTGGGGCGGCGACGCGTCGCTCGACTCGTCCGACCTCACGGCCATGGCTGGCCCCGGGGTGCGCTTCGGCAAGGCCGGCCGCACCGTCGTCTTCGCGCGCGCGCTCGCGGGGCTGGTGCGCGATCGCTGGTCCGTCTCCGTCCTGGACGTCGCCATCAGCGAGTCGACGATCCGCCTCGGCGTCCTGGCCGGCGGCGGCGTCGACTTCCCCGTCGCGAAGCGGCTCGCGATCCGGGCGCAGGCCGACTACCTCTGGCGAGACGTGCCTCCGCAGGACGAGATCGCCGGCCTGACGTCGAGCGGCTTCCGCGCCTCGCTCGGGATCGTCTACCGCCTCGGGACCGCCCCGTGAGCCCGGCCCGGCGCCAGTTCGTCGCCGCCGTCGCTGGGTCGACCGCGGCGGCCCTCGCCGGCTGCGGCGGCGGCTCCTCGCCCCAGACGCCCACGCCGGCGCCCACTCCCGCGCCCGCGAGCGGGCCTTCGAACACGGTGCGGTTGCCGCTGATGGCCGTCGGCGAAACGGTCGCGACCTCCGTCAACCTGGTCGGCGGCCTGGTCACCCCGCTCGCCGTCACCCGCCTCACGCAGGCCGACGTCGTCACCGTGTCGCGCGTCTGCACGCACATGGGCTGCACGGTCGCCCTGCCCGGCTCCGCGGGCGGCACGCTCGACTGCCCCTGCCACGGCTCGCGTTTTCGAACGAACGGCCAGGTCGTGAACGGACCGGCGACGCGGGCTCTGGCGCAGTTCCCGACGGCGATCGCCGGCAGCGAGGCCGTGATCACGATCGACGTCTAGCTGGCGGCAGGGCGACAGCGCCGGCGCCGCCACGGCTCTGCTATGCTGGGTCTTCCCCGATGAAGCTACTCCTGACGTACCTGCGGCCGCACGGCCGGCTCGTGCTGCTCGCCCTGCTGCTGGCGGCGGTCAACCAGTGCTTCTCGCTGCTCGACCCGCTGATCTTCCGCCACGTGATCGACGAGTACGCGACGCGCTTCGACCAGTACTCGACCGGCGAGTTCTTCAGGGGCGTCTCGCTGCTGCTGCTCGCGGCGGTGGGCGTCGCCTTCGTCTCGCGCGTCGCCAAGAACTTCCAGGACTACTTCGTCAACGTCGTCACCCAGCGCGTCGGGGCGCAGCTGTACTCCGACGGCATCCGCCACTCGCTCGAGCTGCCCTACGAGCTGTTCGAGGACCAGCGCAGCGGCGAGACGCTCGGCAAGCTGCAGAAGGTGCGCGCCGACGTCGAGAAGCTGGCCGCCGTGGCCGTCAGCGTGGCGTTCCAGACGCTGGTCGGCGTGGTGTTCGTGGTGATCTACGCCTTCAGCGTCCACTGGCTGATCGCGCCCGTCTACTTCGCGACCGTGCCGCTGCTCGGCTGGCTCAGCTCCACGATGTCGCGGCGCATCAAGACGGTGCAGAAGGTGATCGTCGCCGAGACGACCGCCCTCGCGGGCTCCACCACCGAGTCGCTGCGCAACATCGAGCTGGTGAAGAGCATGGGCCTGGGGGCCCAGGAGGTGGCCCGGCTCAACGGCACCACCCGGCGCATCCTGGCCCTCGAGCTGCGCAAGGTCCGCTACCTGCGCAGCCTGAGCTTCGTCCAGGGGACGGCGGTCAACGCGCTGCGGACCAGCATCCTGTTCCTGATGCTCTACCTGATCTTCGCCCGCCAGATCAGCGTGGGCCAGTTCTTCGCGCTGTGGATCTACTCGTTCTTCATCTTCGGGCCGCTGCAGGAGCTCGGCACCGTGATCAACACCTACCGCGAGGCCGAGGTCTCGCTCGCGGCCTTCCAGCAGATCCTCGACACCCCGCCGGAGCCACGCCCGGCGAACCCGGTGCGGCTCGCCGCACTGTCCCGGCTGGTGTTCGAGGGCGTCGGCTTCCGCCACCAGTCGGCCGCGGCGCCGGCCGTGCAGGACGTGAGCTTCGAGGTCCGGCGCGGGGAGACGGTGGCCCTGGTCGGCCCCTCCGGCGCGGGCAAGACGACGCTGGTGAAGCTGCTGGTCGGCCTCTACCGGCCCCAGACGGGCCGCATCCTCTACGACGGCGAGCCGCAGGACCGTGTCGACCTCGAGCAACTGCGGGAGAAGATCGGCTTCGTCACCCAGGACACGC
>JBGASI010000331.1:0-5640 GCA_044229815.1 Vicinamibacteria bacterium
CCGGAAGCGTCTCGGCCACGGCCAGCGAGGCGAGCAGCAGCACCATCAGCGGCCAGGCCGGCAGCTGCGCCGGGGCGAGCCACTGGCCCGCGGCGTCCGCCGCCAGCACGAGGCCGGCGTACAGCGCCAGGCGCTCGGGCCGGCCGCTGCCGCGCAGGCTCGACAGCAGCGCCGAGCCGACGACCACGAGGCCGAGCAGCAGCGCATGCCCCCCCTGAAGCCAGCGGGGCATCGTCGGCGCGAGCGGGCGCACGAGCGCGACCAGCGTCAGCAGGATCGCGAGGGCGAGGAACACCCGTCCGGCGCGCCAGCGCACGCGGATGTCCACGACCGGGTCAGCGGGAGGACGGGGTTCGGCCATGCGGGGAGCGGCGCGGGCCTCCGGGGCGATGATACCCTCACTGGCCGCGGTTCAAGGGAGGCGGGCGTCTCCCGGCATGCCGAAGAGCGAGGCGGGGATGGCGTCCTCCGACGAGAGCGCGAAACGGGCGATCGGGCCGCTGCAGCTGCTGGCGCTCGGCGTCAACGGCATCGTCGGCGTCGGCATCTTCTTCGCGCCCGCCGCCGTGGCGGCGAACGCCCCGGGCCTCGGCGCGGTCACTGTCTTCGTGCTCACCGGCCTGTGCCTGCTGCCGGCGGCGCTGACGTTCGCCACGCTGGGTCGCCGCTTCGACGAGGACGGCGGGCCGGTGGTCTTCGCGCGCGCCGCCTTCGGCGACCGCGTGTCCTTTCTGGTGGGCTGGGTCGCGTACGTCAGCGCGCTGTTCAGCACTGCCGCGGTGGTCGTCGGCCTGACGCGGGCGACCTTGCCCGCGCTCGGCGTCGGGGGCGGGCCCCTGGCCGCCGCGGCGCCGGCCCTGCTCGCGACGCTGCTCGCGGCCGTCGTGGCCTCGGGCCTGCGCCTCTCCGCCCGCGTCTGGACGAGCCTGACCGCCCTCAAGCTGCTGCCGCTGCTGCTGCTGGTGGGCGCGTTCGCCCTCGCCTGGGGCCGCTTCCCGCTGCCGGCGGCGCCCGCGCCGTCGGTCGGCTGGTTGCGCGCGGCGCTCACGGTCGTCTTCGCCTGTCAGGGCTTCGAGATCGTGCCCGTGATCGCCGGCCAGGTGCGCACCTCGTCGCGCGCGGTGCCCTTCGCCACCGTCGGCTCGCTCGTCTTCGCGATCGGCCTCTACGCGGCGCTCGTCCTGGCCGCGGTGATGACGCTGCCGGCCCTCGCGAGCTCGGCCGCGCCGCTCGCGGAGGCGGCCGCGGTGCTCGGGGGTGCCGGCCTGTCGCGGCTGGTGGCGGCGGGCACGAGCATCTCCGCGCTCGGCATCGCGTTCGGGATGATGGTGACGACGCCGCGCTACCTCTCGGCGCTGGCCTCGGGCGAACGCGACCTCTTCGCCCTCGACCGCGTCTCGCGCGACGGCGTCCCGCTGCGGGCGCTCGGCGTCACCTGGCTCGTCGTCGGCGCGCTCGTCAGCCTCGGGGACCTCGGCGAGCTGTTCGCGCTGTCCGGTATCGCCGTGCTCCTGCAGTTCGGCACGAGCGCGCTGGCGCTCGTCGTGCTGGCCCGCAGGCGCGAGCACGGGCTGTCTCCCTGGCAGGCCTGGCCGGCGCTGCCCACGCTGGCCGTCGCCGTGGGCCTCGTGGCCTGGGGAGCGACGCCGCGCGAGGGCCTCGTCGCGGCGGCCGCCGTTCTCGCCGGCCTCGGCCTCGCGCGCCTGACGCGGCCGCGGGCCTGAGGCGAGCGCGTGCGGCTCGCCGAGATCTGGCGCTACCCGGTGAAGTCGATGGCGGGCGAGCGGCTCGACGCGGCCGAGCTGCGGACGGACGGCATCGAAGGCGATCGGGTGGTGCAGGCCTGGGACGCGCGGGGCCGTATCGTGACCGCACGCACTCGACCCGGCCTGCTCGGCCACCGGGGGACGAGGGGACGCTGCGTGATGACGACCTGGGATCCGGACACGCAGGCGCAGGATGCCGGCGTGCTGCGCGACATCGTGCGGCGTTTCGACGGCCGCCTGTGCCTCAACGCCGCGGTGCTGAAGCCGGGCCGCATCGCGACGGGCGACGAGGTCGAGTTGCTGGCGCCCTGACGCGGCGGCGTGGGCGCGCCGCGCCGGGGACTATACTGGCCGCGGGAGGCGGTCCCATGCTCCACTTCAAGACCATCATCGAGCCCTTCCGCATCAAGTCGGTGGAGTCGGTGAAGTTCACGCGCCGCGAGGACCGCGTCGCGGCCCTGGCCGAGGCCGGCTACAACGTCTTCCGCCTGGCGGCCGAGGACGTGCTGATCGACCTGCTGACCGACTCCGGCACCGGCGCCATGTCCGCCGCGCAGTGGGGCGCCCTGCTGCAGGGCGACGAGTCCTACGCGGGCAGCCGCTCCTACTTCCGCTTCCGCGACGTGGTGCAGGACCTGACGGGCTTCCGCCACGTGATCCCGACCCACCAGGGCCGGGCCGCCGAGCGGATCCTGTTCCACACGGTGCTGAAGGCCGGCGACGTGGTGCCGAACAACAACCACTTCGACACCACGCGCGCGAACGTCGAGGTCGAGGAGGCCGAGGCGCGGGACCTCGTGATCCCCGAGGGCCGCGTGCCCGCCCTCGTCCACCCGTTCAAGGGCAACATGGACCTCGCGGCGCTCGAGCGCGCGCTCGACGCGGACGGGGACCGCATCCCGCTGGTGATGGTGACGGTCACGAACAACACCGGCGGCGGCCAGCCCGTCTCGCTCGAAAACCTCAAGGGCGTGCGCCGGCTGTGCGAACGCTACCGCAAGCCCTTCTTCCTCGACGCCTGCCGCTTCGCCGAGAACGCCTACTTCGTGAAGAAGCGCGAGGACGGCCAGGGCGCGCGGGCGCCCAAGGAGATCGCGCGGGAGATGTTCTCGCTCGCGGACGGCTGCACGATGTCGGCGAAGAAGGACGGGCTGGCGAACATCGGCGGCTTCCTCGCCATGAACGACGACGAGTGGGCCGAGCGCTGCCGCAACCTGCTGATCCTGACCGAAGGCTTCCCCACCTACGGCGGCCTCGCCGGCTACGACCTCGAGGCGGTCGCGCGCGGGCTCGAGGAGGTGGTCGAGGAGCCGTACCTGCGCTACCGCATCCGCTCGATCGAGTACCTGCACGAGCGGCTGGTGGCGGCCGGCGTGCCGGTGCTGCGGCCGGCGGGCGGGCACGCCGTCTACCTCGACGCGCGCGCGCTGCTGCCGCGCGTGCCGCCGCTCGCCTTCCCCGGCATCGCGCTCGGCAACGCGCTCTACGTGGAGGCCGGGATCCGCGGCGTGGAGATCGGCACCGTGATGTTCGGCCGCCAGCCGGACGGCACGGAGAGGGTGCCGGCGATGGACCTGGTGCGCCTCGCGGTCCCGCGGCGCGTCTACACGCAGTCGCACATCGACTACGTGGCCGAGGCCGTGATCGGGGTGGCCGCCATGAAGGACAGCCTGCGCGGCTACCGCATCGCGAAGGCCCCGGCGGTGCTGCGCCACTTCACCGCGGTCTTCGCGCCTCTGGAGGACTGACCCATGCTGCTGGCGCTCGCGCTCTTCGCCCTGCCCTACGCGCAGTCGGGATTCACGGCAGGAGAGGCCGCCTGGCAGGGGCTCGCCCAGCGGCCGGAGATCGCGCCGCGCTTCACCGTGGTCGCGCAGCCGAGCCGGGGCGACACCGGGGCGCTCGCCCTCGCGGGTGGCGGGAACCCCGCGGCCAGCGGCGGCTGGGAGCGCCGGCTGGACGGCGTGAGCGCGGGGCACTGGTACCGGCTGAGCGTCCACTACCGCAGCGAGCGCGTCGCCCACGAGAGCTGGCAGGTCGTCGCCCGGCTCGACTGGCGCGACGCGCGCGGCGAGCGCGCCGGCCAGCCCGACTACGCCACGAGCGCGGGCGAGACGGACGGCTGGCGCCGCCTCGCGCTCGAGGCGCCCGCGCCGGACGGCGCGAGCGCCGTGGCGGTGCAGCTGCAGGCGCGCGACCTGGGCGACGGGGCGGTGACCTGGGACGACCTGCGCCTCGAGGAGATCGCGCCGCCTGCGCCGCGCCGCGTCACGGTGGCGGCCGTCAACCTGCGCCCGCGCGGGACCGCCTCGCCGGCGGACAGCGTGCGCGCCTGGATCAGGCTGGCGACGGGCGCGGTGCCCGAGGGCGCGGACGTGATCCTGCTCTCCGAGGGTATCCCGATGGTGGGGACCGGCCGCAGCTACGTGGACGTGGCGGAGACACTGCCGGGGCCGACCACGGCGGCGCTCGGCGAGCTGGCGCGCCGCAAGCACGCGTGGGTCGTGGCGGGCCTCTACGAGCGCTCCGGCCCGTACGTCTACAACACCGCGGTGCTGATCGACCGCCAGGGCGCGCTCGCGGGCCGCTACCGCAAGGTCTACCTGCCGCGCGAGGAGGTCGAAGGCGGACTCACGGCGGGCTCGGGCTACCCGGTGTTCAAGACCGACTTCGGGACGGTGGGCCTGATGATCTGCTGGGACACCCAGTTCACGGACCCGGCCCGCGCGCTGGCGCTGGCGGGCGCCGAACTGCTGCTGGTGCCGATCGCCGGCGGCACCGACACGCTGGTGAAGGCGCGCGCGATCGAGAACCGCGTGTTCCTGGCGAGCTCGGGCTACGACATCGCGACGCAGGTGCTCGACCCCGAGGGGCAGGTGCTCGCGAGCGCCCTCACCGACGGCACGGTCGCGGTGGCGACGCTCGACCTCTCCCGGCGCTACCTGGACCCGTGGCTCGGCAACATGAAGGACCGCATCCCGAAGGAGCTGCGCACGGACGTGCGCTGAGACGCCGAGGAGCGATGGCCCGCCGGCTCGACTTCACGGACCACCGCCGCGAGCTCGACGCGAACCGCTACGTCTACGCGGTCGTCTCGCGCCGCGCCCGCGGGCTGTCGATCGGCGTCAACCTCAACCCGGCCCAGGCCTGCAACTTCGACTGCCCGTACTGCCAGGTGGACCGCACGGTGCCCGGCGGGCCGGGGCGCGTGGACGTGGACGAGCTGCGCGGCGAGCTCGAGTCGCTGCTCGGGCTGGTGGCGCACGGCGAGCTGTGGTCGCGGCCGCCCTTCGACACGGCGGCGCCCGAGCTGCGACGGGTCAGCGACGTGGCCTTCGCCGGCGACGGCGAGCCGACGCTCGCGCCCGAGTTCCCGGCGGCCGCGCAGGCCTGCCGCGAGGCGCGCGACGCGCTGGCGCCGGGCGTGCCGCTGCGGCTGCTGACGAACGCGACGCTGTTTCACTCGGCGCGCGTGCGCGCGGCGCTCGCCGGCTTCGACGAGCTGTGGTGCAAGCTCGACGCGGGCAGCGAGGCCTATTTCCAGCGCGTGGACGGCACGCGGGTGCCCCTGCAGCGCGTGCTCGACAACCTGCTGCTCGTGGCGCGCGAACGGCCGATCGTGATCCAGGCGCTCTTCCTGGCCGAGGCCGGCGTCGGCCCCGACGACGGCGAGATCGCCGCCTGGGCCGACCGGCTGCGCGCGCTCGTCGCGCAGGGCGGGACGATCGATCACGCGCAGGTCTACACGGTGGCCCGCGCGCCGGCGGACGCGCGCGTCTCGGCGCTGCCCGCCGAGCGGCTGGAGACGATCGCCGCGGCCGCCCGCGCGGCCGGTGTGCGCGCCGTCGTCTACGCCTGACGCCCCGCGGCAGCA
>JBGASI010000332.1:0-5608 GCA_044229815.1 Vicinamibacteria bacterium
CATGGAGAAGTACGAGCGGCTGCTGACACGGGCGGCCGAGGGAGGGCGCGGCCGGTGAGCCGCGCGGCCCGACGCTGAGGCTCGCCTTCGTCATCCAGCGCTACGGGCTGGAGGTCAACGGCGGCGCGGAGCTGCACTGCCGCTGGCTGGCCGAGCGCCTCGCGCAGCGCCACCAGGTCGAGGTCTTCGCCACCCGCGCGCTCGACTACCTGGAGTGGAAGAACCACTACCCCGAGGGAACCGAGCGGGTGAACGGGATCCCCGTGCACCGCTACACCGTGAAGCGCACGCGCGACGCCCGGGCCTTCGCCTCGCTCTCGAACCTGTGCTTCCACGAGTCGCACACGCGCGAGGAGGAGCAGCAGTGGGTGCGGGAGAACGGGCCCTTCTCCCCGGCGCTCGTGAAGGCCGTGGCGCGCGCGCGCGAGCGCTTCGACCGCATCCTCTTCTACTGCTTCCGCTACTACCACAGCTACCACGGGCTGCCGCCGGTCCGCGAGCGGGCGATCCTGGTGCCGACGGCCGAGGAGGACCCGGCCGTCCAGCTCGGCATCATGAAGCCCTTCTTCGCCATGCCGCGGGGCATCGTCTACCTGACGCCCGAGGAGCAGGCGCTGGTCGAGGACGCGAGCGGCAACCGCGGCGTGCCGAGCACTGTGATCGGCTCCGGGCTCAACCTGCCCGAGCCCGACCCGGCCCTCGACTTCAAGGCGCGGCACGGGCTCGTGCGGCCCTTCGTGCTCTACGTCGGCCGCGTCGACAAGAACAAGGGCTGCGTGACGCTGTTCGCCTACTTCCGCAAGTTCCGCGAGGAGACCGGCGCGGACGTGGACCTCGTGCTGGCCGGCCGCTCGGTGCTGAAGATCCCCGACGACCCGCACGTGCGGCACGTCGGCTTCATCAGCGAGCAGGAGAAGGTGGCCGCGCTGGGGCAGTGCGCGCTGCTCGTGATGCCCTCCCCGTACGAGAGCCTGTCGGTCGTCACGCTCGAGGCCTGGAAGCTCGGCGTGCCCGTGCTCGCCAACGCCCGCTGCAAGGTGCTGGCGGGGCAGTGCCTGCGCTCGAACGGGGGGCTCTTCTACCACGGCTACGCGGAGTTCGCCGAGGGGTTGCGCCTGCTGCTCGACCGGCGGGAGCTGGCGTGCGCGCTCGGCCGTCAGGGCCGCGACTACGTGGAGCGCGAGTACGCCTGGGAGACGATCGAGGCGAAGCTCGACGACCTGTTCGCCCGCACCGGCGCCCGCTAGCCCTTCCCCTTCAGCTCCAGGTCCAGCTGCAGGCGCAGCCGCTCGAGCCGGCGGGTCCTGACGAGCGTGACGCGCACCGCGTCGCGCAGCACCTCCTCGTGGCCGTCGTGCTCGAAGCCGAGGTGGATGCGCAGGTCCGTGAGCCCCTTCAGCAGGTGCTCGGGCAGCTCCAGCGAGGCCTTGCGTTCGAGCTCCTGCGAGGTCTCGCGGCCCGGGACGACGAGATCGCGGAAGAGCCGGTCCACGTCGCCGTCCTTGACCGCGGTCGTCGGCTTCAGCTTGCTCTCGGCCGCGAGCAAGCGGAGCTTGTCGAGCTCCTTGCCGATGTCGAGGCTGCCACGGGTGCGGACCGGGCGGACCTCGTGCTTGTCCGTGTCCTCCTCGGCGAAGTCCACGTGCAGCGGCTCGAGCGAGGCCGGGTCGGGCGGCGGCGGAGCGGCAGACGGCGGCGCGCCCGGCACGGCTCCCCGGCCGGGTCCCCGGGCCGGCCTGGCCTTCGCGTCGCCCACCCGCACGCGCACGGCGTCGAGGGCCTGGCGCGAGATCTCCTTCAGCGTCTCGAAGACACCGACGCCGTGGATCGCCGCCGCCTCGAAGGCCGGCGCGCCCGCCGGGTTGAGGGCCTGCTGCAGCCGCTCGACCGGCAGGATGTTGCGCAGGTCGCGCTTGTTGTACTGGATCACGAACGGCAGCTCGCGCGGGTCGATGCCCAGCTCTTCGAGGTTCTGGCGCAGGTTCAGCAGCGACTCCTCGTTCGGTTCGAGGGCGGGAGCCTGGCTGTCGGCGACGAACACGATGCCGTCGACGCCTTTCAGCACCAGCCGGCGCGTCGCGTTGTAGAAGACCTGGCCCGGGATGGTGTAGAGCTGCAGCCGCACCTTCATCCCGCCGATGACGCCCACGTCGAGCGGCAGCAGGTCGAAGAAGAGCGTGCGGTCGGCCTCGGTCTCCAGGCTCACCATCTCGCCGCGCGAGCCCGGGGCCGTCCGGCCGTGGATCCACTGGAGGTTCGTCGTCTTCCCGCACAGGCCGGGACCGTAGTACACGACCTTGGCGGTCACCTGCAGCGTCGTGTAGTTCAGGAAGACCATGGGGCCGACCAGAGTCTAGCACCCGGCCAGCGGCCCGGCGCGCGGCAGCGCCGGCCGCTCAGAAGCTCAGAAGCTCAGGCCCGCCGCGACGAAGTAGCGGTGGTTCATCTCGACCGGCACGGGCTGCGGCAGGTCCAGCCACTGGTACTCCGCGCGCAGCACGAGGCCCATCGGGAACTTGAGCTTGACGCCGACGAATACCGAGCCGAGCGTGCCGCGGTCGTTGTCCGCCGGCAGACCCTCGACGTAGACGCCGGCGCCGAGGCCCGCGTAGGGGACGAGCCGGCCGAACGTGGGGCCGACGTAGGCCTTGGCATGAAGGGTGAGCAGCCTCGTCCCGGACAGCGCGCTGCCCTGGTAGGCGCCCTCGATGTCGCCGTGGACGATGTTGAACAGGCTGATCGTGAACATCCCGCCGTAGCCGGCGTTCCAGGTCTGGCCCGGGCTCGCTCCCGAGACGAACGCCGTGATCTCCGCCGGGCTGGCCGTTCCCGGGGCCGCCAGCAGAGCCGCGGCGAGCAGCCCCGCCGGCAGGCACCGTCCCGACACGAGCCGTCGCAACGATCGCACCACGCCACCTCCGCCGCCCGACTAGTCGAGCGTCACCTTCCGCCCCTTGCGACCGCCCGCAGGCGGGCGCGCGGCCTGTTTCGCGTCCATCCGCTCGAGCTGCCACTGGCAGGCGAGCACGACGCCCTCGAGCACCTGGCGCCGGACGCGGCGCAGCTGCTCGCGGTCGATCCCCGCTTCCTCCAGCAGCTCGGACACCATGCAGCAGGCCTTCTTCCTGCCCGCCGTCTCGTCGTCCCGGCTCACGCTCCCTCCTTCCGGCCGAACGCCACGCGCAGCCTCTGGCCCGCGAACGCCGCGCCGGCGACGGGCCGCCCCGCCAGCGCGCGCGGCAGCACCAGGTGCCGGCGTTGATTGTCCACCTGAACGACCAGCTCGTCGCCCCGGGCCCAGACGCTGATACGGTCCTTCTCCGCGAACGGCAGGCGGACGTAGAGCGCGTAGGCGCCGTCCTCCTTCTTGATCTCGATCGGCTTTTCCTGGTGGAGCACCTGCGACGGATCGCTCTGGCCGAAGACCTTCTGACCGAAGGCGTCGAGCATCGCGCTGCCCACCATCTCGCGGTCGAAGAGAGGCGCCTGGAAGAAGGGCAGCGGGTCGAAGGCCGAGCGCGCCTCGGCCAGGTGGGCGGCCTGGATCTCGAACCAGCGGTCGAAGTACGCCGAGCGCGCCTCCTGGGGCAGCACGCGGTTCGCGATCACGGCGTCGACGGGGAAGCCGAAGAGGCTCAGGTAGGTGTAGAGCCGCTGCGACTCGTTGATCACCATGCGCTCGGGGTTCAGCACGATCCTGATCGAGCTGCGCCGCGGGTCCTGCAGCAGCGGGCCCATGCCCTCCATCTGCTCGTAGATGCGCTTGATCGAGCCGAACACGTCGTCCTCGGGAATCGGCATGTCGGTCATGCGCTGGGCGACGGGGCGGACCGTGCGGACCACCTGGCGCTGGATCGGGAAGATGCGCGAGAAGTAGAAGCTCAGCACCTCCGGCACCGCCAGCATGCGCACGGTGTCGCCGGTGGGGGCGCAGTCGATGACGATCACGTCGTAGCGCCGGCTGTCGGACCAGGCGCGCACGCGCAGCAGGCTGAACAGCTCCTCCATGCCGGGCAGGATCGCGATCTCCTCGGCGACCGTCTCGTCGACGCCGCGGAAGGTCATGAACTTGGTCAGGTACTGGTGGATCGTGCCCCAGTGGCTCTCGAGCTCGCGGTTGACGTCGACCTCGACGGCCTGCAGCCCCGGCAGCACGTCCGTCGGCTCGGACCCGATCTCCAGGTCGAGCGCGTCGCCCAGGCTGTGCGCGGAGTCGGTCGAGACGACCAGCGTGCGGCGGCCGGCCCGGGCCGCGCGGATCGCGGTCGCGGCCGAGAGGCTGGTCTTGCCGACGCCTCCCTTGCCCGAGTAGAGGATGATGCGCGTGCTCACCGCTTTTCCCCGCCGGCGCGCCGTGGCGCCGCGCCCCCGTCGAACACCAGCCCGCCGAAGCCGGCGAGGCCCCGCAGGTCGTGCACGTCCTGCTCGAGCTCGGGCACGAGCACGGGCTTCTGCCGGGTGTCCACCTCGAGCCGCGCCAGCGCGCGCCGCTCGACGTTCGCGAGCACCTGCTGCTCGCGCAGCGTGCGCACGAGCTTCTCGCGCAGCCCGGGCTCGACCGTGGCCGCGGGCCGCCGCCGCCCGGCGCGCAGCTCGCGCGCGGGGTCGGTGTGGACGCGGTTGACCAGAAAGCCCACGAAGGGCATGCCCTTCTCGGCCAGCCGCGCGTGGAAGTAGAGGGCTTCCTCCAGCGCGAGCGGCGAGGGGCCGGCGACCAGCAGGAAGCCGGATCCCGGATCGCGCAGCAGCGCGAAGACGCGCTCCGCGCGCTCCTTGAAGCCGGCGTACATGCTCTCGAAGGCGAGGAAGAACTCCGACAGCTCGGCCAGGAACTGCAGGCCGAGGAAGCGGTCGGCCAGGCGCAGCGCCAGGGCGCCCGTGCGCGTCGCGACCCGCAGCGTCAGCTTGCCGGCCGCGAAGTAGGGACGCAGGAACCAGCGCAGCACGCTCGCGTCGAGGAACGCCATCAGCCGGTCCGGCGCCTCCAGGAAGTCGAGGGCGTGTCGCGTCGGCGGGGTGTCGAGCACGATCAGGTCGTAGCGCGCGTCGGCCGACAGCTCGAGCAGCTTCTCCATCGCCATGTACTCGTTGCTGCCGGCCAGCGCGGCCGACACGTGCTGGTAGTAGCGGTTGCCGAGGATGCGGTCGCGGGCCGCCTCGTCAGGAGTGTAGCGGCCGACCAGAGCGTCGAAGGTGCTCTTCACGTCGAGCACCATCGCGTGCAGCGAGCCGCCGGGCGCCGGCGCCGGGCCAAGACGCCTCGTGTCGATCGCCCGCGGCCGCCCCGAGAGCTGCTGCAGGCCCAGGCTCGTGGCCAGGCGCCGCGACGGGTCGATCGTGCACACGAGCACGCGCCGTCCGTCGCGGGCGGCGTGCAGGGCGAGCGCCGCGGCCGTCGTCGTCTTGCCGACGCCGCCCGAGCCGGCGACGACCAGGATGCGCCGGCCCGCCAGCGCGCGGGCGAGGGCCTGCCGCGAGTCGGGCCGGGTCACCTCTGGCCGGCTCGTGCCGCTCGGCCAGGAGGCGCAGGTCGTGGACCTGCAGGCCCTCGCGGAAGAGGAAGGGCAGCGAGACGAGCGGCACGTCGAGGGCGCGCCGCAGCCGTCTC
>JBGASI010000333.1:0-5599 GCA_044229815.1 Vicinamibacteria bacterium
GTCGTCAGCGCGCTGCCGCCGCAGGAGCTGACGGCCCTCGTGCCCGACGGCTGGGGCGGGCGCGCCCCGTTCGACTCGCTCTCCCGCTTCGGCGGCTCGCCGATCGTCTCCGTGGAGCTGTGGCTCGACCGCGTGGTGGTGGAGCGGACGATGCGCGGCCGGCGCGGCTGCGAGATGGAGTGGCTGTGCGAGAAGGGCCGCCTCTTCGGCCGCGCCGGCGCGCCGCAGCACCTGGCCTTCATCGTCAGCGCCGCCTACCGTAGCGCGCCGAAGACCAACGCCGAGCTGGTGGCGGCGGCGGAGCAGGCGCTGCGCCGCTTCTTCCCGGCGATGTCGACGGCCACGGTCGTGCGCAGCCTGGTGCGGCGCGACCCGGTCGCGACCTTCGTCTCGAGCCCCGAGCTCGAGGCCCTGCGGCCCGGGCCGCTGTCGCCGATCCGGGGCCTGTTCCTGGCGGGCGACTGGACCGACACGGGCCTGCCCGCCACGATCGAGGGGGCCGTGCGCAGCGGCGAGAAGGCCGCGGACGCCGTCGCGGCGCCGTGACCCGGGACTCTCGCGCGGGCGAGGGCCCGCGCTTCCCCCGCCTGCGCTGGGCCGCCCTGCTGGTGCTCGCGGCCTACCTGCCGTCCTACGCGGTCGTCTACGGCCTCGCCAACTTCCTGTTCCTGTGCAACCTCTCCGTGATCCTCGTCGGCATCGGGATCTGGACCGGCAATCGGCTGCTGCTGTCGAGCCAGGCGGTGGCGATCCTGCTGGTGGGCGCGGTCTGGACGGCCGACCTCGTGTCGCGCCTCGTGCTCGGCCGGCACTTCCTGGGCGGCACCGAGTACATGTGGGACCCGCAGTGGCCATTGTTCACGCGGCTGCTGTCGCTCTACCACGTCGTGCTGCCGCCGCTGCTCGTGTACCTGCTGCGCCGCCTCGGCTACGACCGCCGCGGCTACTGGCTCCAGAGCGCGATCGCGATCGCAGGGGTGCTGCTCGGGCGGCTGTTCGGGCCCGAGGCCAACATCAACCAGGCCTTCGTCGACCCGCTGCTCAAGCGGAGCTGGGGCGGCGCGGCGACGCACCTCGCGCTGATCGCCGGCTTCCTGGTGCTCGTGGCGTACCCGCTGACGGACCGCGTGCTGGTCCGGCTGTGCCGCAGGCCGGCCCGGGCGGGCGTCGCCGCTCGTTCTAGAGCGGCCGCGTGACGTCGGGGAAGGAGCGCCAGACCGGCACGCCGCAGAAGTGCGCACCCTCGGTGCAGACCGGCGTGACGTGGCCGTGGCGCAGCACGCACGGCGGGCCCATGTGGCGCGCGAGCCGCGGGTGCACGGCGCGCAGCTGCTCGAGCTCGTCCATCGACGCGTTGTAGATCTCCTCCTGCGCGTTGAAGCAGGTGCGCATCACCCACTTGTGCGCGAGGTAGAGCAGGCTCCCGGTCTCGTGGAAGCGCAGGGCCTTCGCGTTCGGCAGCAGGTAGAGCGCCTTTTCGAGCGGGACGCCCAGCTCCAGGAGGCGGTTCTTGGCCGTCCAGGCCGCCTCCATCGCCCGCTCGTAGACCTCGCGGGCGCGCGGGTTGGCCGCGACGAGCGCCGGCGTGACGTAGTCCGGCCGGCGCGTGTCGGTCAGCGTCAGCAGCGGCCGCGAGCCCGGCACCATGCGGTGGCGCTGGTCCTGGCTGTCGGCCGTGTGCGAGAGGCGCTTGAGAAACGTGTAGGACGCGTGGTGCGCCGCGCGGGTGAGCGGCGAGTGCACCGAGAGCTGCAGCGTCTCGAGCCGGTAGCGGTTGAGCCCCGGGTTGAGCAGCCGCTCGAGCGCCTCGTCGTCGCCGAGGGCCGCGGGGCCCGCGCCGAGCACGGCGCGCACGGCCTCGGCGGTGGTCGCCTCGGCGTGCGCGGAGTGGTCGACGAGCCGCGAGGTGCGGCCCTCGAGCAGGCGGTCGAGGCGCGCCGCCTCCGCGTCGCCGTCGGCCGCGAGGCGCGGCAGCCGCGTCTCGACGATCTCGTCCTCGCCGAGCGGGCCCTGGCCGATGCGCTCGAAGAACGCGGGGTCCTGCTGCTTCACGAGGCCCACCATGGCCTCCACGACGACCCGTGTCTCGTCGGGCGCGTCGCCCGTGCGCAGCATCCGGTGCAGGCGGTGCAGCACGATGCCCGAGAGCGTGTGCACGAGCGAGGTGAACGCCGCGACCGGGATCACGTAGCGGGCGATCTCGATCGCCTTCTTCTCCGCCTCGCGCTCCACCTTCCGGCGCCGCTCGTCCGACGCGTTCGGGGTCAGGTGGCGCAGCTGCGTGAGGATGCGCCGCGTGTCCTCGCGCAGCTGCGCCGTGAGCTCGCGGTAGGACGCCCAGGCGGCCTCGATCGCCCCCTCGTAGACCGCGCGGGCCTCGGCGCCGAGGCCGTCGGGGACGTGGGCGCGGATCTCGTCGAGGCGCACGAAGCGTTGCGAGGACTGCTCGGAGTTGTAGAACGGGTGCGCGTGCAGGAAGGACCACACCAGCTGCCGGCTGACGTTCTCCAGGCCGAACTCGAAGTGGGCGTGCTGCCAGACGGTGTGGTGGCCGGCCTCGAAGGTGAGCGGCCCGATCGCCTCGCGCTGCGCCGGCGTCACCTCGTCCGTCCCGATCACGCGCGGCGCGTAGCAGGTGCGCGCGGCCGCGATCGCGCCGTCGTACGGGCGCGCGGACGCGTGGCGCAGGGTCACGATCGGGGGACCGGTCAGGACGGGCATGGGTCGTCGACAGACTAGCACGCCCGGGGGCGGCCACGCGGCCGGCCGGCGAGCCGCTGTTGCCGGCGGCCGGGTCCCGTGATACCACCGCGCGCGGAGGGGCGCCGATGAAGCTGTTCCAGGTGCACGGCAGTTCGGGGCTGCGGCTGGGCGTGGTGGAGGACGGCCGCGCCTTCGTGCTCGAGACGCCGTTCGAGGGCATCGCGACGACCCTCGACCTGCTCGAGGCGCAGGTGGAGCGGCGGCTCGCCGCTCACGACTGGCGGGGCGCCGCCGAGCGCGCCGGCTGCCTGCGTCCGGTCGAGTGGGACGGGCTGGCGACCGCCGCGGGCGTGCGTCTCGCGCTGCCGCTCACGCCGCCGGAGGGGTGGGGCGCCGGCGTGACGTACCGCCGCAGCGCGGAGTTCCGCGAGGAGGGCACCGGCATCTACGACCGCGTCTACGCGGCCGAGCGGCCGGAGCTGTTCTTCAAGGCCAGCGCCTGGCGCTGCGCCGGGCCCGGCGAGCCGATCGGGCGCCGGGGCGACTCGGCCTTCACGGCCGCGGAGCCGGAGCTCGCGGTGGTGCTCTCGCGGACCGGCTCCGTGCTCGGCTACACGCTGGCGAACGACGTCTCCGCCTGGGACATCGAGCGCGACAACCCGCTCTACCTTCCGCAGTCGAAGATCTACAACGGCTGCTTCGCCTTCGGCCCGGTGATCGTGACGCCCGACGAGATCGCCGACCCCTACCGGCTCGAGCTGCGCTGCCGCGTGCTGCGCGGCGAGCGGACGATCTTCGACGGCGAGGCGTCGACGGGCCAGCTCAAGCGCCCGATCGAGGAGATCGCGGGGTACCTGCTGCGCTCGAACGAGATCCGCACCGGGACGATCCTCTCGACCGGGACCGGCATCCTCCAGCCGCTCGAGGCCGGCCTCGAGGAGGGCGACCTGGTCGTCGTCTCCTGCCCGTCGATCGGCGAGCTGCGCAACCGCGTGGAGACGGTGTGAGGATTGCCCGGCGGCCGGCCCTGGCCGTGCTCGCGCTGTGCCTCGCCGCGCCCGCGGGAGACGGCGCCCCGGCCCCCGCCGCCGCGCGCGACGCGCTCGGCTGGCCTTCGCCCACGCGCGAGAGCCGCCCCTGGACGCGCTGGTGGTGGCTCGGCAGCGCCGTGGACGAGGCGGGCCTCACGCGCCAGCTCGAGGCGTTCGCGCAGGCCGGCCTCGGCGGCGTCGAGATCTGCCCGATCTACGGCGTGCAGGGGCTCGAGGCCAGGGACGTGGCGTTTCTCTCGCCGCGCTGGGTCGCGCTGCTCGGCCACGCGCTGCGCGAGGCCCGGCGGCTCGGCCTCGGCGTCGACCTGACGACCGGCACGGGCTGGCCGTTCGGCGGGCCGGGCGTCGCCGCGGGCGACGCCTCCGCGCGGCTCTCGCTGCAGACGCAGGCCGTCGTGGCCGGGGCGCGGCTCGCGCTCGCGCCGGGTGACGGGCGCGTCGTCGCCGCGGTCGCGCTGTCATCGGACGGCGCGCGCGTGGACCTCGGCGCGCGCGTGGCGCCCGACGGCTCGAGCGACTGGATCGCCCCGGCGGGCGAGTGGCAGGTCTACGCGGCGCGGGCGCAGGGGCCGATCCAGCAGGTGAAGCGGGCCGCCCCCGGCGGCGAGGGCCACGTGCTCGACCCCTTCTCCCCCGAGGCGCTCGGGCGCTACCTCGTCCGCTTCGACACGGCGCTCGCGGGGCTCGGCGACGCAGGGCCGCGCGCGCAGTTCCACGACTCGTTCGAGTACTACGGCGCGAGCTTCACGCCGGAGCTGTTCGCCGCCTTCAGGGCGCGGCGCGGCTACGACCTGCGCCTCGCGCTGCCGGCCCTCCACGGCGACGGCCCCGCGGCGGAGGCGGCGCGCGTGCGCGCCGACTACCGCGAGACGCTCGGCGAGCTGCACCTCGAGTACGTGCGCCGCTGGACCGCCTGGAGCCACGCGCACGGCAGCCTGACGCGCAACCAGGCGCACGGCGGGCCGTCCGATCTCGTGGAACTGTACGCCGCGGCCGACATCCCCGAGACGGAGGTGTTCGGCCGGCCCGACGAGAAGACCCAGCCGCGCCTGAAGCTCGCCGCCTCCGCGGCGCACCTGGCCGGCCGCGCGCTCGCCTCCGCCGAGGCCTTCACCTGGCTGGGGGAGCACTTCCAGGTGTCGCTCGCGCAGGCGAAGCTGGCGGCGGACTGGCTCTTCGTCTCGGGCGTCAACCACCTGTTCTTCCACGGCATTCCCTACTCGCCGGCGGGGGCCGCCTGGCCGGGCTGGCAGTTCTACGCCTCGGTGAACTTCGGGCCCGAGGGCGGGCTGTGGCGGGACCTGCCGGCCTTCGACGGCTACCTGCAGCGGGTCCAGTCGGTCCTGCAGGCGGGCGAGCCGGGCGAGGACGTGCTTCTCTACTGCTCGCCGCGCGACGCCTGGCACGGCGGCGGGGGGGAGCTGGTGGTCCAGAACCCGGTGCCCGAGGCCTTCGACGAGGCCGGCCGGGTGCTGTCGAGCCGCGGCTACGCGTGGGACGCGGTCGCGGACCGCTTCCTGGCCGAGGCGCGGGTCGAGCGCGGGCGGGCGCGGATCGGCGCCGGCGCGTACGCGGCGATCGTGGTGCCGCGCACGGAGCACCTGGCCGCCGCGGCACGGGACAGCCTGGAGCGCCTCGCCCGCGAGGGCGTCGCCGTGCTGTTCCTCGACGGTCCCGCGGGCGAGCGCGTCCCGGCGATCGACGCGCGCCTCGCCGCCGCCGGCGTCGCCCGCGAGGCGATGGTCGCCGCCGGCGTGTGGTTGCCGAAGTCCGAGGCCACGAACTGCAGGCAGTCGACCCGCTCGGCGCCCTCGAAGCGGCTGCAGCCGTTCGGCCAGACGGGA
>JBGASI010000334.1:0-5582 GCA_044229815.1 Vicinamibacteria bacterium
GGTCCGCACCCTCGAGGACCTGGCGCGACGCTGGAACGTCTCCAAGTCCGAAGCGTTGCGGCGCGCGATCCGTGCTGTCTCGGTCCTGCCCCCCATGGAGGAGTTGACCGCCGTCCAGGCGCTCGACCGCCTGCAGGGATCGCTGGGCCTGACGCCCGGGAGCGCCGGTCGCTGGGCGGCGGCGGTCCGCACGCAGCGGCGGGAGCGGTCTCGCAGGCACGAGGCGCGCGGCCGGTGATCCACCTCGACACCAGCTTCCTGGTCCGTGCGCTGGCCGCGGGCACACCCCAGGACGCACGGCTTCGGGTCTGGCTGGCTGCTGGCGAGCCGCTCGGCATGAGCGCGGTGGCGTGGGCGGAATTCCTGTGCGGCCCGGTTGAACCCGCACGCGTCGAGCTCGTCGGCCGCGTGGTTCACGACCGGGTCCCGTTCGGCGAGGGCGAGGCGGCGCTCGCGGCCCGGCTGTTCAACGAGTCGGGCCGGCGTCGGGGATCGCTCGCCGACTGCATGATCGCCGCGACAGCGATCCGTGCCGGCGCTACGCTCGCCACCGAGAACCCAGGGGACTTCCGCCGATTCACACCGGCCGGGCTGAGCCTGGCCACCGACTGACGCTGGTCGCCCGCTCCTTGTCGGGTCGCGTGGACGGTGGGAAGATGGCGACGAGCGAACGGCTGCCGGAGGAGTGCCAGCAACGTGGGATCGCCCGCCCCCAGACGCGAGTCGTGGTCGCCTGCCGCGTGAGCGGGGGTTCGCGCCGGGCTCGGCCGTGACGACCCTGCGCCACAGGCTCTGGCGCTCCGTCTTCCGCGTCGGCTGGCCGCGCAACCGGCAGCAGAGGCTGCAGGCCATGCTGTCGAGCCTGGTCCTGCACGTCCACCCGACGCGCGTGCGCGTCCACGTGCTGCGGCCGTCCTACACGCTCGGCCTCGGCCTCGCCAGCTTCTTCCTCTTCGCGAGCCTGACGCTGAGCGGCCTCGCGCTGATGCTGTACTACGTGCCCTCGACGACCCTGGCCTACCGCAGCATGAAGGACCTCGAGTACGCGGTGACGTTCGGGATGTTCCTGCGCAACTCGCACCGCTGGGCCGCCCACGCCATGGTGGCGGTGGTGTTCCTGCACCTGTGCCGGGTCTTCTTCACCGGGGCCTACAAGCCGCCCCGCGAGTTCAACTGGGTCGTGGGTGTGGCGCTGCTGCTGCTGACGCTCGCGCTCTCCTTCACCGGCTACCTGCTGCCGTGGGACCAGCTCGCGTTCTGGGCGATCACGGTCGGCACCGCCATCGTGGCCTACTTCCCGGTGCTCGGCCCGCAGCTGCGCTACCTGCTGCTGGGCGGCCACGAGATCGGGCAGGCGGCGCTGCTGCGCTTCTACGTGCTGCACTGCCTGCTGCTGCCGCTCGCCACCGCGGGCCTGGTGGCGCTGCACGTCTGGCGTGTGCGCAAGGACGGCGGCCTCTCCGCCCCCGCGCACGCCTCGCAGCGCCGCGTGTTCGCCTGGCCGCACCTCGTCTTCCGCGAGCTCGTGGTGCTGGTCGCCGTGTTCGCCGCCGTGAACCTGGCCGCCCTGCTCGTGGACGCGCCGCTCGAGGGGATCGCCGACGCCACCCGCACCCCGAACCCGGCCAAGGCCCCCTGGTACTTCCTCGGCCTCCAGGAGCTGGTGCACTATGGCGCGCTGTTCGGCGGCGTGGTGGTGCCGACCGCGCTCGTGCTCGCGCTGCTGGCCCTGCCGTATCTCGACACGCACCCGCGCGGCGTCGGCGTCTGGTTCGCCCGCGAGCGGCGGCTGGCCAACACGGTGTTCGCGCTGGTGACGCTCGCGCTCGTGGCGCTCACCGTGGTCGGCACCTTCTTCCGCGGCCCGAACTGGGCCCTGGTGCTGCCGTGGGCCCGCTGAAGCCCGACCGCGGTCTCGGCCGGGGCCTCTCCTCCGGCCTGCAGTGGGTGTTCGCGCTCGTCTCGCTGGCGCTCGCGGTCACGGTGGCCTGGGCGGCGCTGGCCGAGTACCGGGCGGAGTGGCGCGTGTGGCAGCGCGGTTTCCGCGCGCTCGACCAGAGGACGCCCCGCTCGGGCCCCTCGCTGGCGGGGGCGGAGGACGCGGAGGCGGACGGGTTGCAGCAGATCTGGCTGCAGGACCTCGACCGCGTCGACCGCTGCACGTCGTGCCACCTCGGCATCGCCGACCCGGCCCGCAAGGACGCGCCTCAGCCCTACCGCGCGCACCCGGGCCGCTGGCTCGAGACGCACCGCCCGGATCGCTTCGGCTGCACCGCCTGCCACGGCGGGCAGGGCGAGGCCACGACCTTCGCGGGCGCGGCGCACCGCCCGTCGGCCTACGGACCCGAGCCGCTCGCCTCGCGCGAGCTGATGGAGGCGCGCTGCGGGAGCTGCCACCGCGAGCGCGCGCCGCGCGGCGCGCCGTGGCTCGCGCGCGGGCGGGCCCTGATCGCGGAGCGCAACTGCACCGCCTGCCACGAGCTGCCAGGCTACGACGCGAGCGAGGTGCGGGCGCCGCGCCTCGACGGGCTGGCGCGCAAGGTCACGCCCGCGTGGCTGCGGGCGTGGCTCAAGCAGCCGCGGGCCTACTTCCCGAAGACGCGGATGGGGGAGTTCCGGCTCTCCGACCGGGACGTCGAGGGGCTGACCGCGTTCCTGCTCGCGCAGCCGGACCGGCTGACGCTCGAGCCGGTCGACTTCTCGCGGGCCGACGTCGAGAAAGGGGGCGAGCTGTTCCGCCGCTCGCGCTGCGTCACCTGCCACGAGGTGAACGGCCGCGGCGGCACCCTGGGCCCCGCGCTGACGCACGTCGGGGCCAAGGTCTCGCGCGAGTGGCTCTACTCGTGGCTGCGCGACCCGCAGCGCTTCCAGCCGAAGACGCTGATGCCGCGCTTCCGGCTCGCCGACGACGAGCTGCGCGACCTCGCCGCCTACCTCGCCTCGGAGCTGGCCGATCCGCCGAAGGACTTCGCCGGCAGCGCGGAGGCGCCGCAGCCGTCGCTGACGGAGGAGGGCCGCCGCGTCTTCGAGAAGCGCGGCTGCTACTCGTGCCACGAGCTCGAGGGCTTCCCGAAGCTGGCGCGGATCGGCCCGAAGCTGGCCGGCGTCGGCGACCGCGTGCTGGAGCCTCTCCCGCTCGTGGCGCGCGGCATCGCGCCGACGCTGCCCAACTGGCTCTACAGCAAGGTGCGCGAGCCCCGCTCGGTGCTCGACGTGGCGCGCATGCCGACCTTCGGCTTCTCGCAGGACGAGGGCGCCGCGCTCGCCGTGGCCCTCCTCAGCCTGCGGGCGAAGGAGGCGCCCGCGGCGCGGACGACGAGCGATCCGCCGCGTCCGGCCTGGGCGCCCCAGGGCGAGACGGGCGCGCTGGTGCGCCGCTACCGCTGCCTGTCGTGCCACTCGGTTGCCGGCAGCGGCGGCACGCTCTCGACCGTCGCCTTCGACCGCATCGGCAGCCAGCTGACCCGCGACCACATCGAGCGCTTCGTCCAGAAGCCGTACGGCGTGCGCGTCTCGCTGCAGGAGCGGATGCCGCAGCTCAACGTGGCGCCCGAGGAGGCGCGGGTGCTGGCCGGCTACCTCTCGACGGTGATGGTGGACGACGCGCTCGAGGCCGTCGTCTCCACGGACGCCGCGACGCTCGCGCGGGGCAGGCAGCTGTTCGAGCGCGACGGCTGCGTGGCCTGCCACATCGCGGGCGAGAAGGGCGGCTACGTGGGGCCCGAGTTGAACGGCAGCGCGGCGCGGCTGAAGCCGGGCTGGACCGTCGCCTGGCTGATGGCGCCGCAGAAGTGGAAGCCGGGGACGCTCGAGCCCGATCGGGGTCTCGCGCGCGCCGACGCCGAGGCGCTGGCGGCGTACGTGCTGAGCCTGCCGGCGCGCAAGGCGAAGGGGGCGGGGCGGTGAAGGCACGCTGCCTGGCCATCGCCGCCGGGGTCGTCCTGCTCTGCGGCTGCAGCCGCGGTCCGCTGACGCCGCCGCGGGACGCGCTGCAGCTCGCGTTTCGCGACGACGGCCTCTCGGCCGCCGAGGCGCGGGGGCACCGCGTCTTCCAGCAGCGCTGCGCGACGTGCCACGGCGCCGAAGGCCGCGGCGACGGGCAGAACGCCTACAACCTCGATCCGTCGCCGCCCGATTTCCAGACGTCGCTCGCGAAGCTGCCCGTGGCCGACCGCCGCAAGCTCATCGAGGGCGGCAGCGCGGCCCTCGGCCGGTCGCCGCTGTGCCCGCCGTCCGGCCGCTCCCTGACCCCGGACGACGTGGACGCGCTCGTCGCCTGGCTCGAGGTGGCGGCGCGACCCGCCCCGGCCGCGCCGGCGCCGACACACCGCCGGCGGGTGGTGCGCTGACGCGGGTGCCCTGGACGACGGGTTGGTCGTTTCGGTATGTTTGATCGTTCGTCCACAGGAGGCCTGCCGTGAGAGCACGCAGCCGACGGGGAACCTGGGCCCTCGCCCTCGGCGCGGGGCTCCTGGCGTCGACAGCCGCGCTCGCCGTGCGCGCCTCCGGCTCGCCCGAGGCGGCGGCTGCGTCGCTCGCGCCGATCGCGGTCGACTACCCGGCGGACGGCTCGATCTTCCCGCCGGACATGGTCGCGCCGACGTTTCTCTGGCGTGACCCGGTCGAGCGCGTCGTCTCGTGGCAGGTCGAGGTGACGTTCGCCGACGGCTCGCCCGCGCTCGTCCTCACGAGCGCCGGCGAGCGCCTGCGGGTGGGCGAGATCGACCCGCGCGCGGTGGGCGAGACGAACGAACTGCCGAAGCTGACGCCGGAGCAGGCCGCGGCTCACACCTGGAAGCCCGACGCCGCCACCTGGGCCAGCGTGAAGGCGCGCTCGGTCGACGGCCCGGCCACGGTGCGCTTCAGCGGCAGCGATCCGGCGCGCCCGGGCGAGCGCCTCTCGAGCGGCGCCGTGCGGATCACGACGTCCAGGGACCCTGTCGGCGCGCCGATCTTCTACCGCGACGTGCCGCTGATGCCCTCGACCGGCGCCAGCGGCGTCATCCAGCCGCTCGCCACGAACAAGGTGTCGCTGATCGCCTGGCGCCTGCGCAGCGTGTCGGAGCCGAAGAGCCGCGTGCTGCTGACCGGGATGCACACCTGCGCGAACTGCCACTCGTTCTCGCGCGACGGCAGGACGCTCGGCCTCGACCTCGACGGGCCGAAGAACGACAAGGGCCTCTACGCGCTCGCGCAGGTCCGGCCGCTCACCACGATCCGCAACGAGGACGTGGTGGCGTGGAGCTCGTTCCGCAGCAGGCTCGGCAACCAGCTGCGCGTCGGCTTCATGTCGCAGGTCTCGCCGGACGGCCGCCACGTGGTGACGACGATCAAGCCGCGGGTGGCGGAGGCGAACACGGAGGCGGCCGGCTCGCTCTCGAAGCAGCAGCTGGTGCCGCTCTACTACGTCTCGAACTTCCGCGACTACCGCTTTCTGCAGGTCTTCTACCCGACGGGCGGCATCCTGGCCTGGTACGACCGGGCGAGCGCGCGGCTTTCGCCGCTGCCCGGCGCCGACGACCCGCGCTACGTGCAGGCCAACGCCACCTGGAGCCCGGACGGGCGCTTCCTGGTGTTCTGCC
>JBGASI010000335.1:0-7664 GCA_044229815.1 Vicinamibacteria bacterium
GGCGTCCTCGCGGTAGCGGAACGAGGTGCTGCCGCTCGGGTAGACGAGCACCGTGAGCGAGCCGCGCGACTGCGCGGTGCCGTGGCCGGTCTCGGCGCGCTCGACCTCCATCGGGATGAGCGCGCCCTGGCGGATGAAGATCGGCTCCCGGCCCAGCGGGACCGCGTAGCGGTCGAGCGTGCCCGTGAGCAGCCGCGACTCGTCCCAGTAGTCGATCCACGAGCCCGACGGCAGCTGCACGGTCATGGTGCTGGTGCGCTCGGTGACGATGGGCACGTACAGCTCGCTGCCGACGCGCAGCGAGTAGGTCATCGGACCGCGGCGCAGCAGCGGCCGCGTCGGGTCCTCGTGCATGCGGTACGCGTAGCTGTAGAAGTACGGCACCAGCTCGCGGTGCAGCCGGGCGTAGTAGCGGTAGGTGTTCACGAGGTCGGCGGGGTAGCCGGGGCTCCAGGGGTCCGCGTTCCCGTAGGGCGTGTGCGCCATCACCGGCTGCAGGGCGCCGAAGGCCAGGCGGCGGTAGTAGACCTCCGCGTCCGGGCGCCCCTCGACCTCGTACCTGTAGCCCGTGAACTCGGCAAAAGGCGCGGGGATGTAGCGCCCCTTCGCCAGCATGCGGGTGACCGCCTCCTTCAGCCCCTCGAAGTCGTAGGAGAGATCGCCCACGTAGGCCGCGTTGGCCCACTTGCTCAGCGCCGGGTTCGAAGTGGAGGGCTCGCGGTTCTGGAAGGCCTTCGCGACGACCTCCCAGTTGCCGGGGATGGCGCCCTGCATGAACTCCGACAGCCCGGCCAGCTCCTCGTCCGAGGAGCCGTCGTCGAGGTAGAAGCCGAGCAGGTTGCGGCCCAGCCGGCTTGCGGCGCGGTCGTACTGCTCGTCGCCGTGGCAGCCGCCCCAGAAGTGCAGCAGCGCCCGCACGTCGTCCTGGCCGAGGCGGGAGATCACCTTGTCCCCGAGCTTCCAGTTGCAGCACGCGGGACCGCTGCAGGTGTTGTCCGCCTCGGAGTGGCCGCTCGACCAGGCGCTGCCGTCGAACAGGTAGACGGACACCGGGATGTCGTGGGTCGTCAGGTTGTCCATCTGACAGGTGAACTCCTGCTCGAGCGTCGTCGCGCCCTCGCAGCCGCAGGCGCCGTTGTCCGGGCAGCCGCTGCCGTACCACGGGCCGAAGGCCGCGTGGTGCATGGGGTGGTAGTGCACGGCGCTCGCGTCGGCGGGGAACTCCTCGTCCGCCGGATCCGTGGCGGTGTTCAGGGCCGCGGCCGTGCCCTGGCTGCCGCCCCCCCCGCCGCACGCGCCGGCCAGCACGGCCAGCAGCGACAGCGCGAGCCCGAGTGGCCAGCTGGGGCGAGGGCGGGACGCGAAGATCACTCCCCGCAGGATAGCGGCGGCGCGCCGGCACCGCTGTAAAGCTCCTGTCAATTCCTGTACCCGGGCGCGGCGGGGTCGCGGGGTCACGCGCCCCGTGGCGATGAGAGCGGGAAATCGCGACCATCGATGCGCGTCCGGCCGGCGCCTTGCGGCGCCGCCCGGGCGTGCTAGAGTCGGCTCACACCGTGAAGGACTCCTCTTTCATTCGACCCAGCGCCGCGGCCGCGCCATCGCAGAGGGAATCGACGGCCCGCCGGTCTTCCTCGTGGCGGACCTGGCTCTTCGGGCGGCCCCTGCCCACCGCCGACGCGCCGCACGAGGCGATCGGCAAGGCCGTGGGCCTCGCCGTGTTCTCCTCGGACGCGCTGTCGTCGACGGCCTACGCCACCCAGGAGATCATGATCATCCTGGCGGCCGCCGGCGCGGCCGCCTTCTCGCTGGTGTTCCCGATCGCGATCGCGATCGTGGTGCTGCTCGTGCTGGTCACGGTCTCCTACGAGCAGACGATCCACGCCTACCCGGGCGGCGGCGGCGCCTACATCGTGGCGCGGGACAACCTCGGCGAGTTCGCCGCGCAGGTGGCCGGGGCCTCGCTGCTGATGGACTACATCCTGACGGTGGCCGTGTCGATGTCCTCCGGCGTCGCGCAGATCGTCTCCGCCTTCCCGGCGCTGCTGCCGTACCGCGTGCTGCTGGCGGTGGTGCTGGTGGGCTGCGTGATGGTGCTGAACCTGCGCGGCGTGCGCGAGTCGGGGATGGTGGTCGCGATCCCGACCTTCTTCTTCATCGTCGTCATGTACGGCACGGTCGGCACGGCGTTTCTCCGCTACCTGATGGGTACGCTCGGCACCGTGCCGGACCCGCCGCCCCTGCACCTCGAGCACGTGGGCGCCTTCTCGCTGTTCCTGCTGCTGCACGCCTTCTCGAGCGGCACCACGGCGCTGACCGGGGTCGAGGCGATCTCGAACGGCATCCCGGCCTTCAAGGAGCCGAAGAGCCGCAATGCCGGCGTCACGCTGCTGTGGATGTCGCTCATCCTCGGCACGCTGTTCCTGGCGATCAGCTACCTGGCGCAGCCGATCGGCGCGGTGCCCTCGGAGGTCGAGACGCTGATCTCGCAGCTCGCGCGCACCGCGTTCGGCGGCCGCGGCACGCTCTACCTCGCGGCGATGGGCGGCACCACGCTGATCCTCGTGATGGCCGCCAACACCGCCTACGCCGGCTTCCCGCGGCTCGCGGCGCTGCAGGCGGCCGACGGCTACCTGCCGCGCCAACTCACCTACCGGGGCAGCCGCCTGGTCTACTCGCGCGGCATCGTGGTCCTGGCGGCCGTCGCGATCGCCCTGATCTGGCTGTTCGACGCCAGCGTCACGGGCCTGATCCCGCTCTACGCGATCGGCGTGTTCCTCTCGTTCACGCTGTCGCAGGTCGGCATGGCGCGGCGCTGGTGGAAGTCGGGCCGGCTCGCCGCCGGGCAGCAGCTGCAGGAGAAGGGATCCGTGCTGCACCCCGACGCGGGCTGGCGGCTCAAGATGGTCGTCAACAGCATGGGCGCCGCGATCACCGCGGTCGTCACGCTCATCTTCGCGGTCACCAAGTTCCACGACGGCGCCTGGGTGATCCTGATCCTGATCCCGGCCCTGGTCGCGGTGTTCTACTCGATCCACCGCCACTACGCGACGCTCGCGCGCCAGCTCTCGCTCGACGCCTTCGGCCCGCCCGCGCGAGTCGACCGCCACAGGGTGATCCTCGCGCTGTCGGGCGTCCACCGCGGCACCGTGGCGGCGCTGCACTACGCCCGCGCGCTGTCGGAGGACGTGACGGCCGTCTACGTCTCGAGCGACCCCGAGGCCACCAAGGCGATCGAGGAGAAGTGGGGCCGCTGGGGGGCGGGCGTGCGGCTGGTGGTGGTGAACTCGCCCTACCGGCTGCTGGTCGAGCCGCTGCTCGACTACATCCGCCAGGTCTCCGCGCGCCGCCAGCCGAACGAGGTGCTGACGATCGTCGTGCCGCAGTTCGTGCCGCGCCGGCGCTGGCACAACGTGCTGCACGCGCAGACGGCGATGATGCTGCGCCTCGCGTTGATGTTCGAGCCGGGCATCGTGATCACCAACGTCCCGTACCAGGTGGGCGGGGAGGGGGAGTAGGGATGTACACGATCATCGTGGGCTGCGGGCGCGTCGGCTCCGAGCTGGCGATGCTGCTGAGCGGGCGCGGTCACGACGTGACGATCATCGACCACGTCGGCTCGTCCTTCTCGCACCTCGACCCTGCCTGGCGCGGGCGCACGATCGAGGCCGAGGCCATGGCCGAGGGCGTGCTGAAGCGGGCCGGCGTCGAGCAGGCCCAGGCGCTCGCCTCGGTCACGAACTCGGACGCGGTGAACGCGGTGGTGGCCCACGTGGCGGCCACCGTCTACGGCGTGCCCAGCGTCGTCTCGCGCAACTACGACCCGCGCTGGCGGGCGCTGCACGAGGCCATGGGCCTGCGCATGGTCAGCTCGACGGCCTGGGGCGCGCAGCGGGTCGAGGAGCTGCTCGAGAGCCGCCGCCTGCGGCCGGTGTTCTCGGCCGGCAATGGCGAGATCGAGCTCTACGAGCTCGACGTGCCGGAGAGCTGGGAAGGCCGGCCGCTGTCGGAGCTGCTGGAGGGCCTGAGCTGTACCGTGATCAGCCTGACCCACGGCGGGCGCGCGCTGCCGCCGAGCCCGGCCAGCGTCCTGCACGGGAGCGACCTGATCCACGTCGGGGCGAGCCTGGACGGCGCCTCGGCCCTGCGCGGCCGGCTGTACGGGGAGGCCTGAGCCATGTACGTGCTGATCGCCGGCGGCGGGCGCACCGGTTCGACGCTCGCCCTCACCCTGCACGCCCAGCGCCACGAGGTGCGGCTCCTGGAGCACCGGCCCAACGTGCTGGCGCACATCCACCGCGACCTGCCGACGGAGCTGATCTACGAGGGCAACGCCACCGACTCGCGCACGCTCGAGCTGGCCGGGGTCGCGCGGGCGGAGGTGCTGGTCGCTTCGATGGCGAGCGACGCCGAGAACCTCTCGCTGTGCTTCATCGCCCGCGAGAGGTTCCGCGTGGCGCGCACCATCGCCACCATCAACGACCCGCGCAACGCCTGGCTGTTCGACGCGAAGTTCCACGTCGACGTGGCGCTCAACCAGGCCGACATTCTCGCCAGCCTGATCGAGCAGGAGATGTCGCTCGGCGACATGATGACGCTGCTCAAGCTGCGCAAGGGCAGCCACTCGCTCGTGAGCGAGACGCTGCCGCCCGGCTCGCGCGCCGTCGGCCTGACGATCCAGGAGCTGCCGCTGCCGCGCAGCTCGGTGATCTGCGCGATCCTGCGCGGCGCCGAGGTCGTGATCCCGCGCGGCAACGTTCGGCTGGCGGCCGGGGACGACGTGCTGGCGCTGGTGGACGACGCCTCCGCCGCAGAGCTGGCCGCGCTGTTCGGGCCCGCCTCCGCGAAGCCGTAACGGCGGCGGGCGCGGCCTGTCGAGCGGGCCGGGCGAGGGGACGGGACCGATCCGACCAAACGAGCCAAATGATCTATTGATCGATCCGCGGCGGGGCTCTAGCCTTGCTACCCGGGGTGCGGGAGAGGCCTGCGCGCCGGCGGAGGACGGCCGACACCTTGGGAGAGAAAGCGTCGATGGGCACTGATCGAGCGGTTCTGCGGCTCGCGTTCCTGCTCGCGCTCCTGGCGCCGGCGACGGCGCTCGCGCAGGAGAACGGCGACTGCCTCGGTTGCCACGGGGAGAAGGGCTTCACGGCCGAGCGCAAGGGCCGGGCCGTGTCGCTCTACGTCCCGGAGAAGGGCTTCGCGGCCTCGGTCCACGGCGGCCTGCAGTGCATCAACTGCCACGCGGACCTGCAGGGCAAGGAGCTGCCGCACGAGGCCCCGCTCAAGAAGGCCGTCTGCGGCGACTGCCACGACACCGAGGCGAAGCAGCACGCCGCCTCGCTCCACGGCAGGGCCCTCAAGCGCGGCGACACCCTCGCCCCGGGCTGCGCGTCCTGCCACGGCATGCACGACATCCGCAAGGTCTCCGACCCGCTCTCGCCGGTCTCGCCGCTGAAGGTGCCCTTCACCTGCGGCAAGTGCCACCAGGAAGGCACGAAGGTGATGGCGCAGCGCGCGATCCACCAGGACCACATCCTGGAGAACTACTCGGAGTCGATCCACGGCGTCGTGGCCGCCAACTGCGCCTCGTGCCACACGGCCCACAACATCCTGCCGCACACCGACCCGGCGTCCTCGATCGCGCGGGGGAACATCGCGAAGACCTGCACCCACTGCCACGCCCAGATCGAGCAGGTGCACCGCAAGATCATCAAGGGCGAGCTGTGGGAGAAGGAGGCGCACGTGCTGCCCGCGTGCGTCGACTGCCACCAGCCGCACAAGGTGCGCAAGGTCTTCTACAGCCAGGGGATGGCCGACAGCGACTGCCTGAAGTGTCACCAGCGGAAGGACCTCGTCTCGAGGGACGGGCGGCCGATGTTCGTGGAGGCCCAGCAGGTCCAGCACTCGCGCCACGCGAAGGTGGCCTGCTCGCAGTGCCACTCGGGCGTCAACGTCTCGCGCCAGCGGCCCTGCGAGACGGTCGCGCCGAAGGTGGACTGCGGGTCCTGCCACACCGAGGTGGCCCAGCAGTACGTGCGCAGCCGGCACGGCAAGCTGATGCTCGACGGCGACTCGAACGCCCCGACCTGCAAGGAGTGTCACGGCGGCCACGGCGTCCTCGGCCGCCTCGACGCCGCCTCGGCGACCTTCGCCACGAACGTGCCGAAGCTGTGCGCGCGCTGCCACCGCGAGGGCCAGACGGCCGCCCTGCGCTACAAGGGCCCCCAGCACACGATCATCGAGTCCTACACCGAGAGCATCCACGGCAAGGGCCTGCTCAAGAGCGGCCTGACCGTGACCGCCACCTGCACCAGCTGCCACACCGCGCACGGGGTGCTGCCGCGCACCGACCCCCTCTCGAGCGTCAACCGGGCGAACGTGCCCAAGACCTGCGGCCAGTGCCACCACGGCATCCAGGAGCAGTTCGAGCAGAGCGTGCACCACACGCTGCTCGGCAAGACGGACAAGGAGCTGCCGGTCTGCAACGACTGCCACAGCGCCCACACGATCCGGCGGGCGGACGCCGAGGGCTTCAAGCTCGACATCATGCAGAAGTGCGGCCGCTGCCACGGCGAGATCGCGAAGACCTACTTCGACACCTACCACGGCAAGGTCAGCCAGCTCGGCTACACGAAGACGGCCAAGTGCTACGACTGCCACGGCGCGCACGACATCCAGAGGGTGAGCGACCCGCGCTCGCACCTCTCGCGCCAGAACGTGGTGCAGACCTGCCAGCAGTGCCACCCGGGCGCCACCCGGCGCTTCGCGGGCTACCTCAGCCACGCGACGCACCACGACCCGAAGAAGTACCCCTTCCTCTTCTGGACGTTCTGGGGCATGACCTCGCTGCTCGTGGGCACCTTCATCGTCGGCGGGGCCCACACCCTGCTCTGGCTGCCGCGGGCGCTGCAGATGCGCCGCGAGCTCAAGGCGGAGGAAGAGGCCGAGGAGCGGGCGCTCGCCGAGGCGGAGGAGCGAGCGGAGGCGGAGGCCCGGGGCGCGGCCGGGACGACGTCACCCGGGGACGGCGGGCCGCAGGGCGGCAACAGGAGCTAGCGACATGGCAGGCAACGTCCCGCACCGGGCCCTTCAGTTCCAGCGTTTCACGCGGCTCAACCGCGGGCTGCACGCGCTGATGATCGTGAGCTTCATCAGCCTGGCGCTGACGGGCATGACGCTCAAGTTCTCCTACACGAGCTGGGCGGCGTTCCTCTCGCGGCGGCTCGGCGGCTTCGAGAGCGCCGGCTTCATCCACCGCCTGGCGGCGGTGACGATGTTCTGCCTGTTCGCGACCCACCTGTGGGACCTCAACCGCAAGCGGCGGCTCGAGTACGGGGGGTCGCTGTGGAAGCTGCTCAGCGGGCCCGACTCGATGCTCTTCAACCGCAAGGACCTCGACGACTTCGTCGGCAGCCTCAAGTGGTTCCTCGGCCGCGGCGCGCGGCCGCCGTACGGCCGCTGGACCTACTGGGAGAAGTTCGACTACTTCGCGGTGTTCTGGGGCATCTTCGTGATCGGCTCGACCGGGCTGATGCTGTGGTTCCCGGAGCTGTTCACCCGCCTGCTGCCCGGCTGGCTGATCAACGTGGCGACGATCGTCCACAGCGACGAGGCGCTGCTCGCCACGGGCTTCATCTTCACGGTGCACTTCTTCAACACGC
>JBGASI010000336.1:0-5553 GCA_044229815.1 Vicinamibacteria bacterium
CCCGCGGCGGGAGGGCGCCACATGACCTGGAACCAGAACTACGACCCGCTCGGCGCCTGGCCGCTGTCGACCTTCGTCTCGGCGCTGCCGGTGCTCACTCTATTCTTCGTACTGCTCGTCCTGCGCAAGCGCGTCTGGGTGTCGGCCCTGTCGGACATGGTGATGGCCGTGGCGCTCGCCGCCCTCGTCTTCGGCATGCCCGCGACGCTCATCGCCGCGGCCAGCCTCAACGGCTTCGTCTTCGGCTTCTTCCGGATCGCCTGGATCATCATCGCCTCGATCTACCTCTACAACGTGGCGGTCGAGACCGGGCAGTTCCAGGTGATGAAGGAGTCGATCGCCAGCGTCTCCTCGGACAAGCGGCTGCAGGCGATCCTGATCGCCTTCTGCTTCGGCGCGTTCCTCGAGGGCTCCGGCGGAGGCGGCGCCCCGGTCGCGATCGCGGGCTCGTTCCTGATCGGCCTCGGCTTCCCGCCCTTCCAGGCCGCCACGGTGTGCCTGCTCGCGAACACGGCGCCCGTGGCATGGGGCGGCGTCGGCAACCCGATCCGGGTCCTGAACGGCGTCACCGGGCTGCCGACCCACGAGTTGAACGCGATGGTCGGTCGCATCCTGCCGCCGTTCTCGCTGATCCTGCCGCTGTGGCTGGTGCGCTCGATGTGCGACTGGAAGCGCACGTTCGAGGTGCTGCCGGCGCTCGTGGTCAGCGGCGGCGCCTTCGCGGCGATGCAGTTCTACTGGTCGAACTACCAGGAGACCGGGCTCGTCGACATCGTGGCCGCCATCTTCTCGCTGCTCGCGATGGTCGCGTTCCTGCGCTTCTGGAAGCCGCGCCAGGTGATGGAGGTGAGCGCCGCCGAGCGGAAGATGGAGCTGCGGGTCCACGGCATCGGCGCGGTGCTGCGGGGCTGGTCGCCCTTCATCCTGGCGTCGCTGTTCATCTTCCTGTGGGCCCTGCCCGCCTTCAACGCGTACCTCAAGATCCCGGCGCTGACCTTCCCGACGCCGTGGCTGCACAACCTGGTGATCCGCACGCCGCCGGTGGTCCCCTTGCCCACGCCGGAGACCGCCTCGATCGACGTCAACTTCTTCGCGCTGCCGGGCACGGCGGTGTTCCTCGGCGCGTTCCTGGTGGCCCCGTTCCTCGGCATGGGCTTCGGCCGCTCGCTCGAGGTGCTCGGGCGGACCTTCCGCCAGCTGGTGCCGTCGATGCTGGCGATCAGCTTCATGGTCGGCCTCGCCTACGTGACGAAGTACGCGGGCATGGACACCGTGCTCGGGCTGTCGCTGACGCGGACCGGCTGGATCTACCCGTTCTTCGGCACGCTGCTCGGCTGGCTGGGTGTCGCGCTGACGGGCACCGACGCCGGCTCGAACGCGCTGTTCGGGAACCTGCAGAAGGTGACGGCCGAGCAGCTCGGCATCTCGCCGGTGCTGATGGCCTCGGCCAACAGCGCGGGCGGCGTGATGGGCAAGATGATCGACGCCCAGAGCATCGTCGTGGCGTCGACCTCGACCGGGCTCGAGGGGCGCGAGGCCGACATCTGGAAGGCCGTGTTCTGGCACAGCCTGGTGCTCGCCTCGCTCGTCGGCCTTACGGTCATGCTGTATGCCTACGTGGTGCCCTGGGTCATCCCGGGTTGAGCGACGCGGCTATACTTCCCGCCCTGTGACACCCACTCCCGACGGCACCGCCCGCCCCGCGGCCACCGGCCGCCTGCTCCTCGCCGCCGTCCTGCTGTGCGTCCTCGGCGGCCTCGCGGCGGCCCTCGCCTCGACGCTCGCCCTGGCACCCGCGATCGGCGTGGCCGGCCGCTGGCTGCTGATCGCCGGCTTCTCCCTGTGGGCCTGGCACCGGCGCTCGCTGACCGCCTGGATCCTCGTCTCCATGGTCGTCGGCGCCGAGATCGGGAACGACTGGCCGGCGCTCGGCGTCTCGCTGCGCGTGCTGAGCCAGATCTTCATCCGCCTGATCAAGACGATCATCGCGCCGCTGCTGTTCGCGACGCTGGTGGTCGGCATCGCCGGCCACCCCAACCTGCGCCACGTCGGGCGCATGGGCATCAAGGCGCTCGTCTACTTCGAGGTCGTGACGACGCTCGCGCTGCTGATCGGCCTCGGGGCGATCAACCTCACGCAGGCCGGCGTGGGCGTGCAGCCGCCGCCCGACCTGCAGGCGGCGGGGGTCACCGGCGTCAAGCAGACCCTGACCGACGTGCTGCTGAGCGCGTTCCCCGAGAACCTGGCGAAGGCCGTGGCCGAGGGCCACGTGCTGCAGGTGGTCGTCTTCAGCATCCTGTTCGCGATCGCGCTCTCGCTGCTGCCCGAGCCGCGGCGGCGCCCGCTGCTGACGCTGGCCGAGTCGCTGTCCGAGACCATGTTCAAGTTCACGAACCTGGTGATGTACTTCGCCCCGATCGGCGTCGGCGCGGCGATCGCCTACACCGTGGGCCACATGGGCCTGGGCATCCTCGTCAACCTGGCGAAGCTGCTGGGCACGCTGTACCTTGCCCTGGCGGTGTTCCTGCTCGTCGTGCTGCTGCCGATCGCGTTGCTGGCCCGGGTTCCCCTGCGCCGCTTCCTCGCCGCGATCGCCGAGCCGGTCTCGATCGCCTTCGCGACCACTTCCTCGGAGGCGGCGCTGCCGCTCGCCATGGAGCGGATGGAGAAGCTCGGCGTCCCGCGCCAGACGGTCGCCTTCGTGATGCCGACCGGCTACAGCTTCAACCTCGACGGCTCGACGCTGTACCTGGCGCTCGCCTCCGTCTTCGTGGCCCAGGCCGCCGGCATCCACCTGCCGTTCACCCAGCAGCTGGCGATCGTCTTCACGCTGATGATCACGAGCAAGGGCGTCGCCGGCGTGCCGCGCGCCACGCTCGTGATCCTGCTCGGCACCGCGGCCTCCTTCGGCCTGCCCGAGTGGCCGATCCTGGCGATCCTCGGGATCGACGAGCTGATGGACATGGCGCGCACGTCGGTCAACGTCATCGGCAACTGCCTCGCCACGGTGGTGATCGCCCGCTGGGAGGGCGACTTCCCGCCGAAGGCCGGGGCGCAGGCGGCGGCCTGAGTCGGACGGCCGCCCGCGACGGAGGTGACCCCATGCTTCGTGACACCCGGATCCTGGCGCTGCTGCTGGGGGCCGCTGTGAGCGCATCGGCCCAGGAGCCCACGGTCCGCCTGATGACGCTCGATCCCGGCCATTTCCACGCCGGGCTGATCCAGAAGGAGATGTACCCCGGGGTCGCCGAGACGGTGCACGTCTACGCGCCGCTCGGCCCCGACCTGCTCGCGCACCTCGGCCGGATCGCGGCCTTCAACCGGCGGCCCGAGCGGCCGACCCGCTGGCAGCTCGAGGTCCACGCCGGAAGGGACCCGCTCGCGCGCATGCTGCGGGAGAAGCCGGGCAACGTGGTCGTGCTCTCGGGCCGCAACCGGGGCAAGATCGACGCGATCGTCGCCTCGCTCGACGCCGGCCTCGACGTGCTGGCCGACAAGCCCTGGCTGATCGCGGCCGCGGACTTCCCGAAGCTCGAGCGGGCGCTCGACACGGCCGAGCGGAAGGGGCTCGTCGCCTTCGACGTGATGACCGAGCGGAACGAAGTGACGACGCTCCTGCAGCGGGAGCTCGTGCAGGACCCCGCGCTCGTTGGCACGATCGGCAAGGGGACGCAGGCCGAGCCGGCGATCGAGATGGAGAGCGTCCACCACCTGATGAAGGTGGTGGCGGGCTCGGTCAACCTGCGTCCGGCGTGGTTCTTCGACACCGCCGAGCAGGGCGAGGCCCTCGGCGACGTGGCCACGCACCTCGTGGACCTGGTGCCGTTCATCCTCTTCCCCGGGCAGCCGATCGACTACCGCAGCGAGATCGCGGTCCTCGCGGCGCGGAAGTGGCCGACGCCGCTCGACCGGGCGCAGCTCCTGCGGCTCACCGGCGAGAAGCAGCTCGACCCGACCCTCGCGGCCCGCCTGACGGGCGACCGGCTCGACTACTTCGCGAACGGCGAGGTGTCCTACACCGTCCGCGGCACCCACGCGCGCGTGAAGGCGCTGTGGAACTACGAGGCGCCGGAGGGCGGGGGAGACACCCACGTCGCGATCGTGCGCGGCTCGCGCGCGCGGGTGGAGATCCTGCAAGGCGTCGAGCAGAAGTGGCGGCCGGAGCTGTACGTCGTGCCGCTGCGCGCCGAGGACGCGCCGGCGCTGCGAGCCGCTCTCGAGCGCCGCGTGGCGGAGCTCGCGAAGGCTCGGCCCGGCCTGACGGTCGCAGACGAGGGCGCGCGCCTGCGCGTCGTCGTCCCGGACGTCTACCGGGTCGGCCACGAGCCCCACTTCGCCCAGGTGACAGAGCGCTTTCTCGGCTACCTGAAGGACCCCGCCTCGCTCCCGAAGTGGGAGAAGGCCAACATGCTGGCCAAGTACTACGTGACCACGAAGGCGGTCGAGCTCAGCCGCTGACCCGCGCTACCGCTTCAGGTTCTGCTGCAGCCGCTGCGCGTAAGGCGACTGCGGGAAGCGCTTCGCCAGGTCGTCGGCCACCGTCTGCGCCCTGGCGCGGTTGCCGGCCGTGAGCTCGGCCATCGCCCAGCCGAAGAGCACGGCGTCCGCCTGGGCGCCGTCGGCGCCGCGCCCGGCCTCCTCGGAGAAGAGGTCCGCGGCCTCCTTCGCCTGGCCCAGTTGCAGCAGGTTCAGGCCGCGCGGGAGGACGACGGTGCGGCGCGCGTCGGTGCCGGCCTTGGCGGCCGGCGTGTCCGCCGCGCGGACGTAGTAGCGCTCGGCCACCGGCCGCAGGCCCGCGGCCTCGTAGAAGGCGGCCGCAGCCAGCAGGGCCGGCAGCCGGTCCGGGTCGTCGCGCAGCGCCTCGCCGGCCTGGTGCAGCGGCCGGAAGTCCGCCGGGATCGCCCGCAGCACGCGCAGGGCGCCCTCGAGCCGCGTCGGCCCGACCAGGCGGATGACCTCGTTGCCCCAGGGGTCGGCCACGAGCAGCGTCGGGATGGTGCCGATCTTCCAGCGCCGCAGCAGGTCGCGTTCGAGCGGGCTGTCGCCGTGGCGGGCCGCGAAGTTGACGATCACCGGCAGGAAGCGCGAGGCGGCCTCGACGAACGCGGGCTTCGAGAGCGTCGCGGACTCGAGCCGCTCGCAGTCGGTCTCGTGCACGTCGCCCGGGTCGCCGATCGGGGCCCGGATGCCGCACGGGCTGGTGGTGACGTAGACGAGCACCGGCTGGCCGGCCTCCGGCGCCCGGCGGAAGGCCCCGGCCAGGTCGGTGCTCCAGTCGATCGCCGCTGCGGAGGCGAGACCTGGCGCGAGGGCCGCGAGGAGCAGGGGCACGAGGCGGGGCGCAGGGCGTGTCACGAGACGCCTCCTTTCGAAGACCTGGCTAGCCGACGAACGCGCGCGCGTTGCGGAACAGCCGCAGCCAGGGGCTGTCCTCGCCCCAGCCGTCGGGCCGCCACGACAGCTGCACCGAGCGGAAGACGCGCTCGGGGTGCGGCATCACGACCGTGAAGCGCCCGTCCGCCGTGGTGACGCCGGTGATGCCCAGCGGCGAGC
>JBGASI010000337.1:0-8013 GCA_044229815.1 Vicinamibacteria bacterium
AAGCGGGCAGGCACGGCCTCGACCGTGGCAGGCGCGGGCCGCGGCGACGGCGGCCGGGCGGGCGGCGGCGGCGCGGGCGCGGCGACCACGTCCTCCTGGTCGAAGAGCGGCAGCCCGGCGTCGGCCCGCTTCTGGCGCCGCGAGCGCACGCGCTCCTGCACCTCGTCGCGCCACGACTTCTCGCGCGGCTCGCCGCGCTTGCGCAGCGCGGGGATCTCGCGAATCGGCTCGGGCAGCGCCCTGGCGCGCGCCGGGGGCGTGAGCTGGCGGGGATCGGTGGCGAGAGCGCCCTCGACGCGCGGCGCCGCCGAGGAGTCGCACACGGGACAGCGATCCGCACCGGACACCAGCTCGCCACCACAGGTCGGGCAGGTCATTGGACGCTTCCTCCGGAGGTCTCCGCCGCGGCGGGCGGCCGTGCGAGCCGCGAAACGAGGACGTCCCAGCGTGCCGCCAGGCCGGCGCCCGCGAGCACGAAAACGAGGACCCAGAGGCCGACGAGGGCGCGCCGTGGCCACGTCGCCGCCGCGGCCGGCCGCGCGGAGTCGTTCGCTGGTTTCATTCCTGGCGGATCGCCCTCGTTCCGGCGGTCATTATCCGGGATGGCCGGCGCGCGATTCAAGCTCGAAACGCCCGCCTCACGCCTCGTCGCGCCGCACGGGCAGCAGCCCGTAGGCCTTCATCTTACGATAGAGGTTCGAGCGCTCGACGCCGAGCGCCTCCGCGGTGCGGCTCATGTTACCCCCGCACTCGCGGTACCGGCGCAGGATGTAGCGCCGCTCGAACTCCTCGCGCGCCACGGCCAGCGTCCCGGCCTCCTCCTCGACCGCGGCCCCAGGCTCGGTCGCGGGGCGCGCGGTCGCCTCCGGCGCCGGGACCGCGAGCGAGGAAGGCAGGTGCCGCAGCTCGATGCGCCCCTCGGGCGTCATGATCACGAGGCGCTCGATGATGTTGCGCAGCTCGCGCACGTTGCCCGGCCAGGGCAGCTGCGCCAGCCGCTCGAGCGCCTCGGGCGCGATCTCGCGCGGGCGCCGGCCGTGCTCGGCCGACAGCGTCTTCACGAAGTGCAGGGCCAGCAGCGGCACGTCCCCCGGCCGCTCGCGCAGCGGGGGCACGTGGAACGGGATGACGCTGAGCCGGAAGTAGAGGTCCTCGCGGAAGCGGCCGGCGCGGATCTCCTCCTCGAGGTTCTTGTTGGTGGCCGCGATCACGCGCACGTCGACCGCCACCGAGCCCGCGCCGCCGACCGGCTCGATGCGCTGTTCCTGCAGGGCGCGCAGCACCTTCGCCTGCGTCTTGAGGCTCATGTCGCCGATCTCGTCGAGGAACAGGGTGCCGCCGTCGGCCGGCCCGCAGGCTCTGCGCGTGGATCGCGCGGGCCACGAGCTCCTTGCCGGTGCCGTTCTCGCCGTAGACGAGGGCCCGCCCGTTGCTCGGGGCCGCCTGCGCGATCTCCGCGCGCAGCCGGCGCAGCGCCGGGCTGTCGCCGATCATCACGTAGCGCTCGTCGAGCGCGGCGCGCAGCACGCGCAGCTCGCTCTCCAGCCGGCCGCGCTGCAGGGCGTTCCTGACCGCGAGCAGCGTCTTCTCCAGCGAGAGCGGCTTCTCGACGAAGTCCTGGGCGCCGAGGCGAACGGCCTTCACCGCGGTCTCGATCGTGCCGTGGCCCGAGATCACCACCACCGGCGTCTCGGCGTTCGTGGTGCGGATGCGCTCGAGCACCTCGAGCCCGTCGGCGCCCGGCAGCCAGACGTCGAGCAGCACGAGGTCGTAGCGGCGCTGCTCCAGCGCCTTGAGCGCCGCCTCGCCGCTGTCCACCACGTCGACCGCGTAGCCCTCGTCGCCCAGGATGCCCGCGAGGGACGCGCGGACGCCCGCCTCGTCGTCGACGACAAGCACCGCTTCCCTCACCCGCGCCCCCTCACGCCGGCAGCTCCAGCACGAAGCGCGCCCCGCGCGGCGCGTTGTCCTCGGCGCGGATCGTGCCGAGGTGCTCCTGGACGATGCGGCTGACGATCGCCAGGCCGAGCCCGCTGCCGCGCTTCTTGGTCGAGAAGTGCGGCACGAAGAGCTGGTCGCGGTCCGCGGGCGCGATGCCCGGCCCGTCGTCGGCGACGCTCAGGCGCGCGCGGCCCTCGGCCCGGTCGTACTCGGTCGCGATCACGATGCAGCCCTTGCCCTCGGTGGCCTCGATGGCGTTGTCGACGAGGTTGATCAGCACGCGCTTCATCTGGTCGGCGTCGAGCCGCAGCGTCGGCAGGTCCGGCGCCAGCCGGCGCTCGATGCGCAGCCCCGGCGCGAGGCCCTCGTAGAGCGACAGCGCCTGCTCCACCACGTCGTGGAGCGAGGTCGGCTGCAGGCTCGCCGCCGGCAGCCGGGCGAACTGCGCGAACTCGTCGACCAGGTTCTTGAGGGCCTCGACCTCGTCCACGATCGCGCGCGTGCACTCGGTCATGATCCGCTCGAAGCCCGGGTCGGACTTGAGCCAGGCCTTGCGCACGCGCTGGGCCGAGAGCTGGATCGGGGTCAGCGGGTTCTTGATCTCGTGCGCGAGCTTGCGTGCGACCTCGCCCCAGGCCGCCACCTTCTGCGCGCGCATCAGCGGGGTCAGGTCGTCGACGACCACGAGCGCGCCCGGCGCGGCGCCGAGCGAGCCCGGCAGGCTGACCACGGTCACCGCCAGGTGGCGGTCGCGCTCGCGCGAGGGCACGATCACCTCGCGCTCCTGGCGCGAGACGCGCCCGGAGAGCAGCCGCAGCACCAGCGCGTGCACCTCGTCGCGGCCCGGCCCGCGCAGGACCCGCTCGAGCGGCAGGCCGAGCGACGAGGGCTCGATCTCGAGCAGGCGCTGGGCCGCCTCGTTGGCGGCCGTCAGCGCCCCCTCCTGGTCCACCACGACGACGCCGGTGCCGACCGTCTCCAGCACTGTCTCGGTCAGCCGCCGCCGATCCTCGAGCTCCTGGTTCTTGCGCACGAGGCCGGCGCGCGAGAACTCGACCTCCTCCTCGCTGCGCGAGAGCCGCTCCGACATGCGGTTGAACGAGGCGATCAGAGCCCGGAACTCCTCGCTGCCTGAAGGGAAGTCGACGCGCGCCCCGCGCTGCCCCGCCGCGATGCGCTCGGCGCCCTCGGCCACCAGCCGCAGCGGTGTCGTGATGCGCCGGGCCAGGTAGAGCGCGAGCCAGACGGCCCCGAAGAGGATCAGCAGCGCCGGGAAGAGGTACAGCGAGCGGTAGAGGGCGATGATCGGGTCGCGGAAGGCCTGCGTCTGGCGGAACTTGGCGTAGCGTTCGCGCACCTCGCTCACCGCCGAGGCGACCTCGGGCGGCACGAAGCTCGAGACCACGACCGCCCCGGCGGGCTTGCCGTCCGCGCCGCGCACGGCGGCGGCCACGCGCGCGAGGCGGCCCGCGCCGAACGCGACGTTGGCAGCCGCGGGGGCGCCGCGCACGGCGGCGTCGGCCAGCGCCTCGCCGGAGGCCGCGTCCCACGAGGCGGCCGGGGGCAGCCGGGGGTCCATCACCGAGACGATCTCCCCCGCCGCGCCGTAGACCGTGACGAGGTCGAGCTCCCCTTCGCGGGCCCGGGCCTCGACTGTGCGGCGCAGCTGGCCCTGTGCCTCGACCGCGAGCAGGCCGCGCGCCTCGATCTCCCGCGCCAGGATCCGCGCGTGGACGCGGCTCGTCTCGAGGGCCGCCGCGTCGAGCGCACCGCCGAGCGACTGCGAGGCGGCGAGCAGCCTTTCGGCGTCGACGTTGAACCAGCGATCGACGGTCTGGCGGATCAGGTCGCTGCCGACCAGCAGCAGCAGGAGCGAGGGCGCGACCGCCATCAGCAGGAAGATCGAGAGCAGCTGGACGCGGAAGCGGGCGCCGAAGACGCCGCGCCGCCATTCCATCAGCATGCGCACGAGGTTGCGGCCGAGCACGAACAGCAGGACGAGCAGCAGCGAGAGGTTGAGGACGGTCAGGCCGAAGAGCAGCACCGAGGCCAGGAAGCGCGGCTCGAAGTCGCTGCTCTTGCGCAGCAGCCTCTCGGAGAGGAAGAAGACGAGCAGCAGCCCGCCGGTGACCGCCGTCACCAGCCGCGCGTTGTTCTGGAATCGCTCCCGCGGCATCGGAACCAGTGTATCTCCGGAGCCACACCTGGGGGGTTCACGGGGGCGAAGCCCCCCTGAGACGAGATCGCCGGTAACAGCCTCGGCGTCCGCGCACCAGTACCCCGCGCCGTGATGGATGAGGCGCAGGCCTGGCTAGTCCCGCGCCTCCAGCAGGCCCTTGAGCGTGCCCATGAACTGGTCGACGTCCTTGAAGTCGCGGTAGACGGAGGCGAAGCGCACGAAGGCGACCTTGTCGAGCTCCTTCAGGCGGTCCATCAGCAGCTCGCCGATCTGGTCCGTGGGCACCTCGCGGTCGGGGCTCTCCTGCACCATCGCCTCGACGCGGTCCACGATCAGCTCGAGCGACTTGACCGAGACCGGCCGTTTCTCGCACGCCTTCATCAGGCCCTGCATCACCTTCTCGCGGTCGAAGCGCTCGCGCCGGCCGTCCTTCTTCACCACGAGGTGCGGGATCTGGTCGATGCGCTCGTAGGAGGTGAAGCGCTTGCCGCAGGAGAGACACTCGCGCCGGCGGCGGATCACCTCGCCTTCCTTGCTCTCGCGCGAGTCGACGACCTTGTCCTCGAGGTGGGAGCAGAACGGGCACTTCACGGGCGCACCTCCTGTGGGCCGGCCTCGCGCCGGGTCACCGCCGCCACGCGGCCGAGGCTGAGGCCCTCGCGCCCGCGCAGCGCGAGGCCGAGGACGAGGATCGGCAGGTTGGTGAGGGCGTGGGCGGCGAGGCCGGCCGCGGCGGCGGTCTCCCGCGGGATGCCGAAGACCTCGTTGAGCGCGATCAGGTAGAAGGCGTGGAAGCCCCCGACCATCCCGGGGGTCGGGATCATGACGCCCACGACGAGGAAGGAGATCAGCAGGAACGTCGCGTGGTAGGGCAGGTCGATGCCAAAGGCGATGTGCGTGAGGTGGAAGCCGAGGCCGATCAGCAGCCACACGACGAGCGACTGCGCGCCCACGAGCAGCAGGTGCGGCAGCGGCGCGCGCAGCACGCCGAGCCCGGCCGAGAAGGCGCGCAGCATGCGTCCCGCCGGCTCGGCGAGCCAGCGCGGTGCCCGCGCCAGCAGGCGCTCGATCAGGCCGACGACGCCGTCGGCGTTGGCGTGCAGGGCCGCCAGGAACACCAGGAGGACGAGCGCCCCGGCGCCCGCCACGGCGCCGCCCAGCTCGAGCAGGTCCATGCGCCCGCCCTCGATCTGCTGCGGCGGCGCCGGCAGGACGAACAGGTAGACGGCGAGCAGCACCAGCACCGTCACGAGGTCGACCAGGCGCTCGAGGATGATCGTCGCAAAACCGGCCGAGGTCGGGATGGGGTAGCGGCGCGAGACCAGCCAGGGCCGCAGGATCTCGCCGGCGCGCGGCACCAGCAGGCCGGACGCGAAGCCCACCATGGTCGCCGAGAACAGGTCGGGGAAGCGGACGCGGCCGAGCGGCGCGAGCAGCCCGCCCCAGCGCCAGGCCCGGACGGCGTAGATCACGACCGTGAGCAGGACCACACCGGCCAGGGGGCCGGGCCGCGCGCCGGCGAGGACCCGGCCGAGCGTCGCCCAGTCGATCCCGCGGAAGAAGAAGAGAAGCAGCGCGACCGCGGCAAGCACCCCGAGCGCCAGACGTGCGCGCTCGGCCTTCACCGACTCCGATCTCCGGTCACAAGCTCTTTCTCTTCAGGCACTTGATAGCCAAGTTGGACTTTACTACAATGCGGCTTCGAGCGTCAAACAGGGTCTCCGGGCCCGCCAGCCCCCTCAGATAGTCGAACCCGGGAAGCGGGACACGCGTTCCGGCTGGCAGAGCGACGAGGGAGACCGTCTGGGCGCAGTTCACGCGACATTGACCGACACCGACGTCGATCTCGTCTCACGCTGCCGCAAGGGCGACGAAGCGGCCTGGCGCGAGCTCGTCGCCCAGTACGGCCGCAAGGTCTTCGGGCTCGCGTACCGGTTCACGGGCCGGGTCGACGAGGCCGAGGACCTGACGCAGGAGGTCTTCGTCAAGGTGTACCAGACGCTCGAACGCTACCGGCCGGGCGACGGCCCCTTCGGGGGCTGGCTCACGGCGGTGGCCCGCAACCACGCGATCGACCGCTACCGCCGGCAACGGCAGGAGCGGCTGCGGCGCAGCGAGGACACGGAAGTGCTCGAACGGATGCCGGCCGCGGGCGAGCACCCGGTGGCCGGGCTCGAACGCCAGGAGCGCGCGAGCCTCGTCCACAGCGGGCTGCGCGCGCTGCCGCCCGACCTGCGCCTGCCCCTGATCCTGTGCGACCTGCAGGGGATGGCCTACGACGAGGTCGCCGCCGAGCTGCAGATCCCGCTCGGCACGGTGAAGAGCCGCATCAACCGAGCCCGGATCGAGCTGGCGAAGCGCCTGCTCGGGCGCCGCGCCGAGCTCGCGGGCGGCGCGTCCGGGGGGTGAGGGAGATGGACTGCCGTCGAGTCGAGGAGCTGCTCTCCGACCACCTGGAGGGGTCGCTCCACGAGATCCTGAAGGCCGAGCTGGCGGCGCACCTCGCCGCGTGCGCGGCGTGCCGCGAGCTGCGCGAGGCCGTGGGCGAGGTGATGCTCGCCCTGCGCGCGCAGCCGGAGTTCGAGGCCCCGGCGGGCCTCGGCGCAGCCGCGCGCGGTCGTGGTGCGCCCCGCGTTCGTCGTCCCGTCGTGGGTGCAGGCGGCGGCGGCCGGCTTCGCGCTGATCGCGCTCGGCACCATGCTGATGGTGATCGGGCCCGAGCGGCCGACCCGGGCGGCGCAGCGGCTGGTCGGGCAGACGGTGCACGCGGGCAGCAACCTGGTGGAGCGGAAGGAACGGCTCTTCGAGGACGTGCGCCTGCTGGGCGTCGTGCTCACGAGCGCCTTCGAGGGCCGCCTGGACCGCGTCAACGAGCGGGTCGAGGACTACCGCAAGTTCCTGGAGAAGCGCCGCTCCGCCCCGGCGGACGGCGCCCCCAAAAGCGGGAGCGGGCGCCTCGCCCTCCCCGCAGGCCTCGCCGCAGGTTTCCGAACCGGATCCCGGCCGCTCGCGTAGCAGCCGGTGAGGATCAGGCTCCTCAAGGAGATGAGCAGATGAGCAGTCAGCCGCTCGACCCGAACACGCCGGCGCCCGTGCCCCCGCCGATCCCGTTGCCGCTCGCGCCGGCATCACCCTACGTGCGGCTGCCCAAGAGCCCGGGGCTCGCCGCGTTTCTCTCGCTCTTCCCGGGCCTCGGCCAGGTCTACAACGGCCACATCGCGCGGGCCTTCGCGTTCTTCTTCTCGTGGGTGGGCAGCATCTACCTCACGGCGAGCGGCCACGAGTTCCCCTTCGCGTTCGTGATCCCGTTCGTCTACCTCTACAACATGATCGACGCCTGGAAGGGCGCGACCGCGATCAACCAGCGCTTCCTCGGAGGGCGCACGACGCCCGACCAGGAGACGACGGTCGAGTCCCCCGTCTGGGGCGCGCTGCTCGCGGTCTTCGGCGTGCTGATCCTGCTCAACAACCTGGGCTGGCTCGACCTCGAGCGGCTCGCCCGCTGGTGGCCGATCCTGCTGATCGCCGTGGGCTCCTGGTTCGTGTACGAGTCGATCCAGAAGAAGAAGGCCACGGAGTCGAACGATGAGCCGACGCAGCTCTAGCGCCTTCAGCCCCGAGGGGCTGACGCTCGGGATCTGCCTGGTGGCGGTCGGTGCCGCCTGGACCCTGGCGAACCTGGGGCGGATCGAGCTGCTGCCGACGCTGCGGACCTGGTGGCCGCTGTCGCTCGTGCTGTGGGGCGTTCTGGAGCTGGCCGATCTCACGATCCGCCGCTCGACGGGGAGGTCCTGAGATGAGCGGGCGCAAGATCGGCCTGCTGCTCCTGATCCTGGCCTTCGGCGCCACGGTCGAGACGGCCTGGAACGTGCGCGGCGACGTGCGGATCGGGC
>JBGASI010000338.1:0-5538 GCA_044229815.1 Vicinamibacteria bacterium
GTGCCGCGGGACCAGTGGCTGCTCGAGCGCGACACGCCGTGGGGCCGCATGAGCTACATCGACTACCGCCGCCGGGTGGAGTTCGGCGAGCGCGAGTACGCAGCGATCGACCGCCACTGCCGGGAGCGGGGCATTCTCTGGTTCGCCTCCTGCTGGGACGAGGAGGCCGTCGACTTCATGGAGCGCTTCGATCCGCCGTGCTACAAGGCCGCCTCGGCCTCGCTGACCGACCACGCGCTGCTGCGAAAGAAGAAGCAGACCGGCCGGCCGCTGATCGTCTCGACCGGGATGTCGACGCTCGACGAGATCCGCGCCGGAGTCGACGCCGTCGGCCGCGACGGCCTGCTGATCGCCCACGCGACGTCGACCTACCCCTGCCCCGTGGAACAGCTGAATCTCAAGATGATCGGCACCCTGAAGCAGCTCTACCCCGAGTGCCCGGTCGGCTACTCCGGGCACGAGACCGGGCTCGCGCCGACATGGGCCGCGGTGACGATGGGCGCCACCTTCGTCGAGCGGCACGTGACACTCGACCGCGCGATGTGGGGCAGCGACCAGGCCGCCTCGGTCGAGATCGGCGGCCTGATGCGTCTCATCTCGAACATCCGCGACATCGAGCGCTCCCTGGGCGACGGGGTCAAGCGGGTCTACCCGGGCGAGCTGCCGCAGATCGAGAAGCTGCGCCGCGTGCGCACGCGCTTCGCCGAGAGCGCGTGACGGCCCGCTGGGAGGTCCTCGCTCCCCTCGTCGTGGTCGGCTGGGCGCTGCTGCTCTGGGCGCTCGAGCGGCTGCGCCCGTACGACCGGCAACCCTTCCTGCGCGAGGGCTTCTGGACGGACCTCGTCGGCTACACGCTGCTGCAGAGCTACGTGATGGCCCTCGCCATCGGCGCGCTGATCCGCTGGCTCGACGGCCTCAGCGGCCTGTCGCGTCTCGGCCTCGTCTCCGACTGGCCGATCGGCAGCCAGGTCGTCTTCTTCCTGGTCAGCCACGATCTCTACATCTACTGGTTCCACCGCTGGCAGCACGCGAGCCCGCTGCTGTGGCGGCTGCACGAGGCGCACCACTCGAACACCCGCATCGACTGGGTGGCCGGCCTGCGCTCGCACCTGCTCGAGATCCTCGTCAACCAGACGGTCGAGTTCGCGCCCATGGTCCTGCTCGGGGCCTCTCCCGAGGTGCCGCTGATCAAGGCCACGATCGGCGCTGTCTGGGGGCTGTGGATCCACGCCAACGTGGATGTCCGCAGTGGCTGGCTGCAGTGGATCGTCAACGGTCCCGAGGCGCACCGCTGGCATCACGCCGCGGACGAGGACGCGCACGGCCTGAACTTCGCGACCAAGCTCGCGCTGTGGGATCGGCTCTTCGGCACCGCCTTCCTGCCGGCCGGCCGCAAGCCGGCGGCGTACGGGCTCCGGGACGTCGACTTTCCGCGCGGCTACCTGCGCCAGCAGGTCTTCGCGTTCCGACCCTTCGGCGCGAGAAGGTCGTAGGTGCCCTGGCTCGTCCCGTCGCACCAGGCCCCGGTGCTGCCGCTCAAGGCCTGGCGGCCGGCGTGGTTCTCCGGCCTCGGCCTCGTGCTCGGCAGCGTGGCGCCCGACCTCGTCTTCATCCTGAGCCTCGACCCGCTCGGCTCGCCGGCGAGCCACACCTTCGCCGGGCAGCTCTACCTGACGACCCCGCTGGTGCTGGTCCTGCACCGAACCCTGACCGAGCTCGTCCTGCCCTGGCTGCTGCCGCACCTGCCGGGAGGCGCGCCCCTGCACCTGCACGCGCTCGCCCGCTCGCGTGCGGCCCGCGGCGCCGTGGCGCACGCGCGCGTCGCGTTCTCCGGCCTGCTCGGCGGCCTCAGCCACGTGACGATCGACGGCTTCACGCACGGCGACCACTCGGGCTGGGCCCTGGCGTTCCTGCCCGCTCTCGCCACCCCCGTGCCGCTGCCCCTCGGGCCCGCGCCCCTGCACGACGTGCTCCAGGTGGTGCTGACGCTCGCGCTCGGCTGGCTCGGCCTGCGGGAGTGGGGGCGCATGGCGCGGGCGCTGCCGGCGCCCGGGCCGGGGGCGGCTGCCGTCTGGGAAGTGCGGTCGGCCCCGGTCCTCGCGTGCCGCCGGGTCTGGTCCGCGCTGTGCGTGGCGGCCCTGGTCGGCGCGACCGCCGGTCCCCTGCTGCGCGACGCCTTGGGCACCCCGGACGCGCTCAAGCTCGCGGCCTACGGGGCGATCACCTTCTCGGTCGCCGGCGTGCTGCTCGGCGCGCTCGCGGATCGCACGGCCCGCGCCCTCGATCGCGTCCGCTTCGACCTGCAGCGGGGCATGGGACGATGACAAGCGGCCCCTCGGGCATCTGAATCAGATGGACTATGGTTCCCCCGCGGAGGGGGGGCCTACAGTTCTCCGGTCTTCCTGGCAGCTCTGTCGGCGTCGCGCGCGAGGCATCCATGTCCCTCGCCTTCGGATCGCGCTTGGGGCCGTACGAGATCCTGTCCACCCTCGGCACGGGGGGGATGGGCGAGGTGTACCGAGCCCGCGACGGCCGCCTCGGTCGAGACGTCGCGCTGAAGATCATCCCCGAGAGCGTGGCGCAACGGCCCGAGCGGCTCGTGCGCTTCGAGCGCGAGGCGCGCGCGGCCGGGGCGCTCAGCCATTCGAACATCCTGGCCGTCCACGACACCGGGTCGCACGAGGGGCGCCCGTACGTCGTCTACGAGCTGCTGGAGGGTGCGACGCTGCGCGCGCGTCTCGTGTCCGAGGGGCGAGTTCCCGTGCGCAAGGCGCTCGAACTCGTCCGCCAGGTCGCGCACGGGCTCGATGCCGCTCACTCCAAGGGCATCGTCCACCGGGACCTCAAGCCCGAAAACCTCTTCATCACGAGGGACGGCGTCCTCAAGATCCTCGACTTCGGCCTCGCGAAGCGCGAGAACGAGTCCGACGGCGGCCCGCAGGCCGAACGGGCGGGCGCGGCGACGACCGTCTCCGACGCCGGCTTCCACACCCGCGACGGCACGATCGTGGGCACCGTCGGCTACATGTCGCCCGAGCAGGTGAGGGCCGGCCCGGTGGACCACCGAGCCGACGTCTTCGCGCTCGGCGTGGTGCTGTTCGAGATGCTCTGCGGCCGCACGCCGTTCCAGCGCCCGCACGCGGTCGAGACGATGGCCGCCATCCTCACGGCCGATCCGCCGGATCTCGCCTCTCTCGACACGCCGATGCCCCTCGCCGTCGCGGGCCTGGTCCGGCGCTGCCTCGAGAAGCTGCCGGCGGACCGCTTCCAGTCCTGCCGCGACCTGGGCTTCGCGATCGACGTGGCGCTCGCCCAGGTCGGCAACGGAACGAGCGAGCGGCCGCCGATCCGTTCCGCAGGCCGTGGCTGGGTGGCCGCCGGGGCGCTGCTCGCCATCGCCGGGATCGCGGTGGCTGGCTGGAGCCTGCGGCCGCCCCCGCGCCGGGTGCTCGTCCCTCGACAGATCACGTCGGGCCCGGGCTGGGCGGGCGAACCGGCCCTCTCGCCCGACGGCAGCCTCGTCGCCTTCGTCTCCGCCCGTGGCGGCGGCGCCGATCTCTGGGTGACCGACGTCAAGGGTGGCGAGCCGCTCCGCCTCACGGACGACGCGGGCGACGAGTCGTCCCCGGACTGGTTCCCGGACGGCAGCGCGCTTGCGTTCGTCTCGGACCGCGGCGGCGACGTCGGGGTCTGGAGGGTCGCGCGCCTGGGGGGACCGCCCGTCCTCCTGTTGCCGAACGCGCTGGACCCCGCGGTGTCGCCCGACGGCCGTCGGCTCGCGTTCGCGCGCGAGAGCCCGACCGGGTACCGCCGTATCGCGGTGGCCGACCTGCAGGAGGCCGCGCGGCCCTGGCACTATCTCCAGTCCGACGAGGGCTTGTGGCACCACGGTCGGCCGGCGTGGTCGCCCGACGGAACGCGGCTGTGCTACACGGACGGCCGCGACCTGTGGATGGTCGCGATCAGCGGGGGGCGCTCGTGGCGCCTCACCACGGACCACGCCGGCGACGGGCGCCCGGCGTTCTCAAGGGACGGCCGCTGGGTCTACTTCGCCTCGCGCCGCGAGGGCAGCCTCGCCCTGTGGCGCGTTCGCGCGACGGGTGGAGCACCGGAGCGGTTCACGCTCGGCTCCGGACCGGAGATCGACCCCCACCTCGCGCGCTCGGCCGAGCGTCTCGCCTACTCGACCTTCAACGCCACGATCGCGATCGTCGTGCAGGACCTCCGCACTGGCGAGCGCAACCGTACCCTGGACAGCGCCGAGGACGGAGGTCCCGCGCTGACTCCGGACGGGGCGGGCATCGTGTTCTCCTCGCTGAGGGACGGCGGGCCGGACCTCTGGTTGCGGCCGCTGCGCGAGGGACGGCCGCTCGGGGCCGTGCGACGCATCACGGACGAGCCCGGCGACAAGAACCTGCCCGCGGTGTCTCCCGACGGGCGCTGGATCGCGTTCGGCCGCGTGCTCGGGCGCCAGCGCGACATCTGGGTGGTCCCGTCCATCGGCGGTCCGTCTCGGCAGGTCACCGACGACCCGGCGATCGAGATGCACCCGGCGTGGTCCCCGGACGGCAAACGTCTGGCGTTCGTCTCGGACCGCGACGGGACCGACCACGTGTGGATCGCCTCGTTGCAGGACGGACGCCCCGTTGGCGCGCCGGTCCGCGTCGCCGACGGACCCCGAGGGCAGTACCGCCCGGCCTGGACGCCGGAAGGCGACGCCGTCGCCTACACGCAGAACACGGGCGAGGGGCGCGAGGTCTGGCTGGCGCCCGCGGACGCGAGCGGTCCGCCGCGGCGGCTGGTGGCGCGTTGCAGCGCCCTGTCCCTGCGGCGTGACGCGCATCCGCGCTCGCTGCTGGTGTCGGCCTTCTGGGGCAACGACAGGGCGAGCATCCGCCGGCTCGACGTCCGGTCGGGCGCAGCGATCCCGCTCGAGCCGCCCGTCGAGCTGAAGGACGACGACGCCTACGGCCACTTCGACGTCGCCGGGGACCGGTGGTTGCTCGTCACGGAACGAGAAACGCGCGGCGAGGTCTGGGTCCTCGACGTGCGCGAGGGCTCATTGGGTGGGAGGTGAAGCGTGCCGACAAAGAAGGACGAGATCCAGCTGGCGCTGCGTTGCATCGCCGCCTGGACGGACGCCGTCAGCCAGGTGCTGTCTAGCGAGGATCCGGCTCGACGCATCCGGATCGCGGAGGTGAGGGTCGGCCCCATCGGAGGACGCGCGGGTGCGGGCTGCCCGCCCAACAACATGGCGATTAGAGCCTGCTGGCCGACCCTCCTTCACGAGGAGGGGTGGATCCGCGTCGACGAGCTCATCGGCGCCCTGGGGCGCATCGAGGACTTCGCCAGGGCGCTCGAGCATGGGATGGACCCGATCGAGCCGGAACGCCTGGAGGGCTTCGTCACGGCCCCGGAGTTCGTCGACATCGTGTCGCGGGCACAGCAGCCCGGAGTCCCGCCCCCGGCCTAGCCGGTCATGTCTATCCGGCTCCCGCTTCGCGGGCTGGACGTCGTCCTCACCTCGGCGTGCAACCT
>JBGASI010000339.1:0-5518 GCA_044229815.1 Vicinamibacteria bacterium
CTACGAGGGAGCGTGCGCGACGGGAGACGGAGATGCCTGCGCCCGCCTCGGCTCGCTCCTGCGCCAGGGCAGAGGGGTCGCGCGAGACGAGCGCCGAGCCCTGACCCTGCTCACGAACGCCTGCGACCGTGGGTCGGCGCAGGCCTGCGGCGAGCTCGGTGCACTGCTCGTGGGAGGAGGCCAGGGTGTTCCGCGGGACCCGGCGCGGGGACAGGCGCTCCTCGGGAAGGCGTGTGACGCCGGCTACGCCGAGGCCTGCGCGGGGGCCGCGGGCCGCTGATGGAGGGACGATGCCGAGCACTGTGAGTAGACTGCCGCTCAGGGCCGCCGTCGCCCTCGGACTGGCCCTCGCCGACCGCAGCGGCATCGCTCAGGTCGAGAGCGGCGCGATGTCGGCCGGGCCCCTCCTGACGGTGGCCTTCGAGCTCGTGGTGGAGGACGCGAAGGGAAAGCCTGTCGTCGATCTCAGGCTCGAAGAGGTCGAGGTGGTCCAGGACGCCACGCGACAGCGCGTCCGCACGTTCGAAGCCGGGTCTCTCCCGGGCCACTACGAGCTCTCCTACGCACCCCTCTCGGGGAAGGCGGGAGGCGTCACCGTCCGCGTGACGCGCCTCGGGGCGGTGGCCCGAGGCCCGGACGGCCCGAGTCTCAAGCCGCGAGCGATCTCGGCGCTGTCGGCCCTGGAGACCGAGCTGACGGAAGTCCTCGAGAGCCGCCCGGGCGCCGGTGATCTCGCCTGCAACGTCGCCGTCCTGCGCTTCGAGCCCACGGCGAAGGGCGTGCGCCACGCGGTGGCCGTCGAGATCCCGCTCTCCGAGCTGCGCTTCGCGCCCGGCGCGGCGGGCCCCCGCGCACGCCTTCAGGTGCTCGCCCGCGTCCGCGCCGATGCCGCCCCCGACATCCGCCAGCACGTCACGCTCGACCAGGTCGTGGAGGTGGCGACGCAGACGGCGATCGCCGTTCAGCGCCTCGTGTGGACGGGCACCGTCGTGATCGCCCCGGGCCACCACACGATCGACGTCCTCGTCCGCGACCCCGCGGCCGAGCGAGTGACGACTCGCACGCTCCCCCTGGACGTTCGGCCCGGGGCCGACGGCCTGCGGCTGAGCAGCGTGGCCCTTCTCCGCCCGCGCGAGTTCTTCTTCCTGCGCGACAAGGCCGAGGGCGACGATCCACTCGTCTTCCAGGGCTCTCCGCTGATGCCAGCCCTGCGTCTGACCCTCAGCGCCGGGACCGACTCCTACCTGCGCTTCTACGTGGCGCTCTATCCCGCGGCCGGCACGGAGCCCGTCACGCTCAAAGCTGAACTGCTCCGCGCCGGCGCGAAGGTGGGCGAGGGACCGGTCGCCTTGCCCAAGCCCGAACCGAACGGCGAGATCCGCTACGTGGGCATGGTGCCGACACGGTCGTTCCCGGCGGGGTCGTACGTGCTGAGGCTGGTGGCGAGGCAGGGAGACGCGACCTCCGCCGACGAGGCTCCGTTCGTCCTGTCTGCGGAAGCGCCGGCGATCGAGCGACTCGGTCCCCGCGGCGCCAGATGACGCGCCTCGGGAACCTCGAGACGGGCGGCACTGGCGATCGCGCCTTCAGCGGCAGCTGGCGCTCCCCGCGCTCGCGAACGCCAGGAAGGTGATGCTCGCCGGCGGCAAAGACAGCGGTCCCGCCGGCGTCGGGAGGCCTTCGAGCGCCGGCAGCGCGCCGTCCTGGCCGACGGACAGCGGCTTGCCGTTCAGCTGCACGCTGCGCGCCTCGAGCCCCTGCGCCGAGGAGAGGGTGTAACGCCGACCCGCCAGCGGGATCGACAGCTCGCGAGCGGCGCCGCGCTCGGTGTTGACGGCCAGGACCGCGACGCCCCCCGGCTTGCCCGCGAGGCAATGCGCGTAGACGTGGACGCCCGGAGCGGGCGCGGGGCCGGCGTCCAGCACCGTCGTCCCCATCAGCCTGCGCCAGAGGACGGCCGACCAGTAGCTCGGCCGCGGCTCGAGCGTCTCCTCGTCGACGAGCGCGTAGTCGCTCGCGGCGAGCGTGTTGTGCATCACCACCTGCACGCCCAGCTTCGCCAGCCGGCCGAGCTGCTCCAGGTAGCGGAAGCTGTCGGTGAAGGTCGAGGCCCAGGGGTTGCCGCCGCAGGCCGTCTCCCCCGTCTCCGTCAGCCAGAGCGGCCGGCCCGGCGCGAACCGGTCGCGCAGGGCGGCGTAGAAGCGCGCGTCGCGCTCCGTGCGCGCGAGCCACTCCTCGGAGAGCGCCGTCTCCGGCGACGCCTGCATCGCCTGGCCCATCTGGCCGGCGGGACCCAGCCCGGCGCAGCGCTTCGAGACGGCCCCGTAGAAGTGGTACGAGAACGCGTCGAGGCCCGGGCCCGCCGTCGCCAGCATGTCCTCGCTCCTGATCCCTCCCGGGAAGGCCGCCATCAACCCGCCTTCGCCCACGGATCCCGGGCCGAGCACGAGCAGCCCCGGCGCCGCCTTCCGAATGGAGGGCAGGAAGACGCGGAAGTCGCGGCCGTAGGCCGCGGCGTCGTAGCCCTTCGGCGCGCCGCCCATCGCCGCCACGTTGGGCTCGTTGAAGAACTCCGCGGCCGCGACGCTGCCGCCGATCGAGTCCGTGTAGGCCAGCAGCTTCTGCAACTGCACCGGCCTCCAGACCTCCTTGTCGTCGCGCACGCCCCCGCTGATGGCGAAGGACGTCACGAGCCTCGCGTCCACGGCCTTCGAGAACTCCACGACGCCACGCCACTGCGCGCGCGTCAGGACGCCGCCGAAGCCGGCCGGCGGCGCGGCGGGCGCGGGGTCGTCGGAGTCGTGGAAGTAGGTCGAGTTCGCCCAGGTCCCGCTCACGCGCAGGTAGGCGGGGCCGAGCGCCGCCGCGAGGGCGCGGAGCCGTCGATCGCGCAGGTCGATCGGCGTGCGCAGGCGGAAGGCGCGCGGGTCGAGCCCGGGGACCGAGGCCGTCTCGGCCGCGGACTCCGTCGAGGCGGCCTGGCTGCGGTAGGGCGCCCAGAAGCGTCCGCCCGTCACCTCGACCATCTCGACGTTGTACGACTGGAAACGCTCGTCGACCGTGCCGACGCGGCGCAGGCGCGCGGGGTCGAGCGTCACGGGATCGGCGCCGAGCGAACCGAGGGTGGCGAGGGTGGCAGCGGCGAATACCACGACGTGCGACTTCATGGGACCTCCTCTTCGCGGATCGCCGCGCGGGGCCGCCGGTGCCCTGCGTCCGACGAACGCGCGCAGGATACGCCGGATCGCCCGTCTCGCTGAGCGCCGTCGTCGTGGCGCGCACCGGGGAGCCCGACTATGATGGCTCGCTGCCGGAAGCCGTCGTGGGGGCGGCGGTCCGCAGTGGAGCCGATCCCATGAGAACCGCGCGACGGTGCCAGTCTCTCCACTGCCTCGGGCTCCTGCCGGCGCTGTGGCTCTGGGGCCAGGCGCCACCGGCCTCGGCTCCCGCGAAGCCAGCCGCGCCACCGAACCCGTTCCTGCTCAGCCCGGAGGAGCGCACGCGCCGGGAGAAGGGCGCAGCCGAAGACCACGCCGACATGCTGACGCAGCTGGGCATCACGAGCCTGCGACCCGGCCGCAGCGGCTTCCCCAGGCCCGGCGATCCGAACGCGGCGAACTACGACCCGGCGCAGGCGAACCCGTACCCGGACTGGCCCGACGCCCTCACGCTGAAGGACGGCGGCAAGGTCACGAGCGCGCAGACCTGGTGGCAGAAGCGGCGCCCCGAGATCGCCCTCGACTTCGAGCGCGAGGTGTACGGCCGCGTGCCCGCCGAGGTGCCGAAGGTCGAGTGGACGGTGACCGAGACGGTGAAGACGACCGTGGGCGGCCAGCCGGTGCTGGCGCGCCGCGTGGTCGGCCACGCGGACAACTCCGCGGCCCCCGCCATCGCGGTGGACATCCGCATGGCCGTCGTCCTGCCCACGAACGCCACGGGGCCGGTGCCCGTCCTGGTGATGTTCGGCTGGGGCAACATGCCCGACGACCCGCTCCCCCGCTTCCCGGGCATGCCGGAGCCCGCCGCCCCGCCCTCGACGGACCAGCTCATCGCCGCCGGCTGGGGCTACGTCTCGCTCGACACCGGCAGCATCCAGGCCGACAACGGAGCCGATCTCACCGCCGGCATCATCGGCCTCGCCAACAAGGGCAAGCGCAGGACGCCCGAGCAGTGGGGCGCGCTGCGCGCGTGGGCCTGGGGCGCGGCGCGCGCGCTCGACTACCTCGAGACGCTGCCGGCCGTCGACGGCAAGCGCGTGGGCATCGAAGGCGTTTCGCGGTACGGCAAGGCCGCCCTCGTGACCATGGCCTTCGAGCGCCGTTTCGCCGTGGTCCTCGTGGGCTCCTCCGGCGAAGGCGGCGCCAAGCCGTACCGCCGCAACTTCGGCGAATCGGTGGAGAACCTGACGGGTTCCGGCGCGTACCACTGGATGGCCGGCAGCTTCCTCAAGTACGGCGCCGCCGAGGCGACCTTCGGCAGCCGGAACCCGGGCGACATCCCGGTCGACGCGCACGAGCTGATCGCGCTGTGCGCCCCGCGCCCCACGTTCATCAGCTACGGCGTGCCGGAGAAGGGCGACGCGAACTGGCTGGACCAGCAGGGCAGCTACATGGCCACGGTGGCGGCCGGCCCGGTCTTCCGCCTGCTCGGGGCGCGCGACACCGGCGTGACCGAGGACTACCGCGTCGCGAAGATGCCGCCCGTCAACACGGGCCTGCTCGACGGCGAGCTGGCCTGGCGCCAGCACGACGGCGGGCACGAGGACCGATCGAACATGAGCTTCTTCCTCTCCTGGGCGAACCGCCTGCTGCGGTACACGACGCCCGCCGGACCCGCGGACCAGCCGCGGATGCGCGCCGACCGCAACTCCCACCTCGCCCACCAGCAGCTGCTGGCCAAGGCGAAGAGCGGGGGCATCGACCTCTACCTCCTCGGCGACTCGATCACGCGGCGCTGGGGCGCCACGGACTACCCGGACTTCCTGGCCCACTGGCGGAGGACGTTCACCGGCTGGAACGCCGGGAACTTCGGCTGGGGCGGGGACCGGACGGAGAACATCCTCTGGCGGCTCGAGAGCGGCGAACTCGACGGCGTCAACCCGAAGGTGATCGTGATCCTCGCCGGCACGAACAACGTCGGCAAGGAGCCCGGCGACGAGGCGAAGGTGGCCGACGTGACCCGCGGCGTCGCCGCGATCGTCGACGCCTGCCGAAAGAAGGCCCCGGGGGCGACGATCGTCCTCACCGCCATCTTCCCGCGCAACGACAACCCCTCCGTGATGCCGACCATCGCGCGCATCAACGCGAACCTCGCGAAGATGGCCGGGGAGAAGTCGCTCCGCTTCCTCGACGTCAACCCCCGGCTGGCCGACGCCAAGGGAGTGCTGTTCGAGGGAGTGATGGTGGACGGGCTGCACCCGAGCCTGAAGGGCTACGAGGCCTGGGCCGAGGGACTGAGGCCCCTCCTCACCGAGATCCTCGGTCCGCCCGCCGCAACCGACCACGCACCGCAGCCGACC
>JBGASI010000340.1:0-5511 GCA_044229815.1 Vicinamibacteria bacterium
CGAGATCTGGGTCACCTCGCGCAACACGCCGAACGTGGACTTCGCCCACACCTTTCCGGAGACGAACGTGCTGCGCGCGCGCAGCGTCCCGGGCGTGGCGCGGGCCGACAACCTGATCGTGGCCTTCCTGAACATCCAGCTGCCGAGCGGGGCGACCGAGGGCGCCCTCGTCTACGCGCTCGAGGACTTTCGCCGCTGGAACCTGCCCTGGCGCGTGACGGCCGGCGACCCGGCCGACCTGCGGCGCGGCTACGCGCTGCTGATGGACCGCTCGGCCGAGCTGCGCTACGGCGGCTTCGCGGTCGGCGACTACCGCGAGATCCAGGGCCGGCGCTTCCGGATCGCCGGCACGACCGAGGAGGCGGCCTCCTTCACCACGACGCCGATCGTGTTCATGGACTACCGCACCGCGCAGGAGCTGCAGGAGCAGCTGCGCGGCTCCACCAACTACATCCTGGTGAAGCTGCTGCCCGGCGCGGACGCCGACGCCGTGATCGCCGAGCTGCGCCGGCGCCTGCCCTACAACGACGTGTTCTCCCGCGAGGAGTGGGCGCGACGCTCGTGCGACTACTGGGTGCAGTCGACCGGCCTCGGCATGAGCATGGGCGTGACGGTGTTCCTCGGGATCCTGGTGGGGATCGTGATCGTCGCGCAGACGCTCTACACCTCGGCGGTCGAGCACATCAAGGAGTTCGGCACGGTGAAGGCGATCGGCGGCTCGAACCTCGACATCTACCGGATCCTCGGCGAGCAGGCCCTGATCGCGGCCGTGATCGGCTTCGCGCTCGGCGCGGCGCTGTCGTACGCGGCGCGGCCGGCGATGGCAGGCCTGCACCTCAACGTGCTGATCTCGCCCGCCTTCACGGCCGCCGTCTTCGCCGGCACCGTGCTGATGTGCCTCGGCGCGGCGCTGTTCAGCTTCCGGCGGGTCGCCGGCATCGACCCGGCCCTCGTCTTCCGCACCTGAATGAGCGACGGCTTCGGAGAGCGAGGGTCGAGATGAGCGACAGGGTGCTGGCGGTGCGCGGTGTCACGAAGGTGTTCGAGGAAGGAAGGCAGCGCGTCGAGGTGCTCAAGGGCATCACGCTGGAGCTGGCTGCCGGCGAGGTGGTCGCGCTCGAGGGCCCGTCGGGCTCGGGCAAGACGACGCTGCTCTCGATCGTCGGCTGCATCCTCTCGCCCAGCGCGGGAGAGCTCGAGATCGCGGGCGCCCGCGTGCGGCGCTCGGACGAGGCCTCGCTGCGCGAGCTGCGCCGGCGCTCCATCGGCTTCGTCTTCCAGCAGTTCAACCTGTTCCCGGCGCTCACGGCGCGCGAGAACGTGGAGTACTCGCTGAACGTGCGCGGCGTGCGCGGTCCCGGCGCGCGGGACGAGGCGGTGCGCGTGCTCGAGCGCGTGGGCCTGGGCGAGCGGCTGCACTTCCTGCCACGCGACCTCTCGGGCGGACAGAAGCAGCGCGTCGCGATCGCGCGCGCGCTGGCGGGTTCGCCGCCGCTGCTGCTCGCCGACGAGCCGACCGCGAACCTCGACACGGCCGTCGGCACGCAGGTGCTGGACCTGTTCCGCGAGCTGGCGAAGCAGGAAGGCAGGGGACTGCTGGTGGTGACGCACGACCCGAAGGTGCGCCGCGTGGCGGACCGCGTGGTCGGGATCCGCGACGGCCGGCTGGTGGAGCCGGAGGCGCACGAGGCCGCGGCCGCGTGAGGCCGGGCCTCGCGACAGGCTGGGGCGAGTGGCGGAAGGAAGGGTAGGGCGATGACGAAGCGCGGGGGGATCCTCGGGATCGTGGCGGGCGTGGCGCTCGTGGGGGCGACGGTGCTCCAGGCGCGGGGCGCGGGCTCGCCCGCGGCCGCGCGGCCGGGAGCGGCCGCTGCGCCGGTGGCAACGGGTGTCGCGGCCGAGGGGCGCGTGGTCGCGTATCCCGGCGCCGAGGTGCGGGTCGGCGCGGAGCGGGCCGGCCGGCTCGTGCGCGTGCTCGTCGAGGAGGGCCGGCTCGTGCGCCGCGGCGAGCTGCTGGCCGAGATCGACTCGGAGGAGCTGCGCGCCGCGCTCGCGGAGGCGCGCGCGCGCGTGACGGAGGCCGACGCGGAGACCCGCCTCGCGGAGGCCAACCTCGCGCGCCGGCGCCGGCTCAGCGACGAGCAGATCCTGGCGCGGACGGAGCTCGACCAGGCGACGCGCGACGTCGAGACGACGCACGCGCGGGCGCAGACCGCGCGCGCCACCGTCGCCCGCTACGAGGCGCTCGTCGCGAAGAGCCGCATCCTTGCCCCGATCTCCGGCACGCTGATCGCGCGCGCGGTCGACGCCGGCCAGATGGTGGAGGCGGGCGCCCACGCCTTCACGATCGCCGACCTCGCGCGCCTGCGCGTCGAGGGCGAGGCGCACGAGGCGGATGCCGGCGCCGTCGTGCTCGGGGCCGCCGTGACGATCAGCGCCGACGGCTACCCGGGCCGCGCCTGGCGCGGGCGCGTCGAGGAGATCCCGGACGCGGTGACGCTGCGGCGCCTCAAGCCGCAGGACCCGAGCCGGCCCACCGACGCGCGGGTGCTGGCCGTCAAGGTGGCCTTCGCGGAGCCCGTCCCGCTGAAGCTCGGCACGACGGTCGACCTGCGGATCCACGCGGGCGCGCGGTGAGCACGGAAGCGCCGGCGGCCCGCGGTCCGGGCCGCCCCGGCCCCACGACGGCGCTGCCCTTCCTCTGGCGCCGGGTGTGGGCGAGCATGCGCCCGCGCCCCGGCGCGGCGGCGCTCGTCCCCTTCGATCCGGGCAGGCTCGATGCCGACGGCACGCTCACCTGGATCGGCCACGCCACGTTCTACGTGCGCCTGGGCGGCGTCGCGTTCCTCACGGACCCCGTCTTCTCGCGTTGGGCGAGTCCGTTGCCGTACGTGGGCCCGCGGCGGCTGGTCCCGCCCGGCGTGCCGCTCGAGCGCCTGCCGCGCCTCGACTTCGCCCTCGTCTCGCACGACCACTACGACCACTGCGACCTGCCGACGATCCGCCGGCTGGCCGCGCGCGACGTGCCGTTCGTGGTGCCGACCGGCGTCGGCGAGCTCGTCCGCGCTGCCGGCGGCCAGGTGGCCGCCGAGCTCGCCTGGTGGCAAAGCGTCGAGCTCGCGGGAGCCACCGTCACCTGCGTCCCGGCGCGCCACTTCTCCGGGCGAGGCCTCACGGACCGCAACCGGCGGCTGTGGGCCGGCTTCGTGGTGACCGCGGGCGGGCGCCGCTGCTACCACGCCGGCGACAGCGCGCTGTTCGAGGGTTTCGCCGAGATCGGCCGGCGCGCCGGCCCGATCGACCTCGCCTGCCTCCCGATCGGGGCGTACGAGCCGACCTCCATCATGCGCCCGGTCCACCTCGACCCGGAGCAGGCGGTGCAGGCGGCCCTCGACCTGCGCGCGGCTGCGGTCGTCGGCATGCACTTCGGGACCTTCGACCTCACCGACGAGCCTCTCGACGAGCCGCCGCGCCGCTTCCTGGCCGAGGCCGGGCGACGCGGGCTGGCGGCCGCGAGCGTGATGGCGATCGGCGCGACGCGCGCGTTCTGACCCACGACGCAGCGCTTCCTGACGCGACGCAGCGTGTCAATGGCGGCTAACGCGGCGCGTTGGCCGGTTGACGCAGCGCACAAGGCCGATTGCGCCCCTCGCACCCTTCGGGGCGATTGCACGGTTCGCGGCACCTCCGATACGGGTGCCCGCGACAATCCGCTCGCAATGTGGAATACGATCCGCTGCAAGTCATCAGGAGGACTTCATGAAAGGTAGAGGACTCACCTTCCGGCTGCTCGCGACCGCGCTGACTTTCGCGATGGCCGCGCTGCCGGCGCCGCTCTTCGCCTCGGGATTCCAGTTGGTCGAGCAGAACGCCAGCGGTCTGGGCAACGCTTTCGCCGGACAGGCCGCCGGGGTCAAGAACGCGAGCGCCGTCTTCTTCAACCCCGCGGCCCTCACCCGGGTGAAGGGCTGGAACTTCGTCGCCTCGGTCGAGCCGATCGGCGTCAGCACCACGTTCAGCGACACCGCGTCCACGGTCCCCTCGGGCGGCGCCTACGTGTTCCCGGTCCCCACCGGCAACGACGGCGGCAACGCCGGCAAGTGGATCCCGGTCCCGAACGGGTACCTCTCCGGCCAGGTCACCGAGCGCATCTGGATCGGCGTCGGCTTCAACGCGCCGTTCGGGCTCGAGACGAACTGGGACCCGGACTGGGTGGGCCGCTTCCACGCCACGAAGTCGAAGGTCCAGGCCCTCAACGTGAACCCGACGATCGCGCTCCAGCTCAGCGAGAACCTGTCGATCGGCGGCGGCGCCAACTGGCAGCACCTCAAGGCCGACTTCAACCAGGGCGTGGCGTACGGCGGGCTCGCCTACGTCGGGACGGCCCAGGCCGTGGCCGGGCTGCCGGCTTCCCTGCAGGCGGCGGCGCTCGGCGCGGTCGTGGCCCAGCTCGGCCCGCAGGGCCGCTCGCTCGAGGGCGAAGGGCTCATCTCCGGCAGCTCGAAGGCCTGGGGCTGGAATGCCGGCGCTCTGCTCAAGCTCGGCCCGCAGGCCCACGTCGGCGTCAGCTACCGCTCCAAGGTGACGCACGACGTCACCGGCGACGTCACGTTCCAGGGCGCGCCGAGCTTCACGCTCCCGGGCGCGCTCGCCCCGATCGGCGAGGGGCTCAACGCGCGCTTCGCGAGCGGCCCGGTCAAGACGACCATCAAGCTGCCCGACACGCTGTCGGTGGCTGCCGCCTGGGAGAGCGACAAGCTCGAGGTGCTCGCCGACTGGACGCGCACCGGCTGGAGCTCGATCCCCGTGCTCGCGATCGCGCGCGAGAACGACTCGGCCCTCAGCTCCGTGCCGCTCGAGTTCCAGGACACCTGGCGCGCCGGCCTCGGCCTCAACTTCATCCTGAACAAGGCCTGGACCCTGCGCGTGGGCACCGCGTACGACAAGGCGCCGGCGCAGGACGAGTTCCGCACGCCCCGCCTGCCGGACAACAACCGCGTCTGGGCCTCGGCCGGCTTCCAGTGGCGCCTGAGCGAGAAGGCGGTGGTCGACGCAGGCTACGCGCACCTCTTCATCCCGGGCGCCTCGAGCAACCTGCCGAACCAGGACACGCCGACCTCGACCCCGGTGGGCGCGCTCGTCGGCGACTACAGCGCCAAGGTCGACATCGTCGGCGTGCAGCTCAGCCTGCACTTCTAGGCGACGGCCAGCCTCACCTGGCGGCGCCACACGGCCGCCCGCGGCGCGCGTCCCTTCCGGGGCGCGCGCCGTTCCTCTATGAAGCGCAGGCTCGCGGAGGCTGCTAGCCGGCCGGCCGCTCGGCCGCCTCGGCCTCGAGCCACAGCCGGATCGGCTCCGGCATCTGGCGCGGCGGGACGTCGGGGCGGCCGGCGGCCGCCAGCAACTCGGCCGTGGCCACGTTGCCCTGCGGCCCCCGAAACAGCGCCTTCACGCGACCGAGCGCGTGCGTCTTCTCGCCGACGAGGAAGCGCTGCTCGAGCACCGTCCACT
>JBGASI010000341.1:0-5474 GCA_044229815.1 Vicinamibacteria bacterium
CGACGGCAGGTCGAGGCTGGGCGTGTAGGGCAGCGCGGTCAGCGGCCGCTTGGCCGGGGCCGTCGTCTGTGCGGCGAGCGGGACGCAGAGCGCGAGCAGGGCAGCGGCGAGTGTCGGTGGGCGCATCGTTTCTCCGTGGACCGGGGCAGTCTAGCCCAGCCCGGCACCAGCGGGGCGGCCGTCGCGTCCCAGGAAGCCCGCGAACGGCGTTAGCATGGCGGCGTGGAACCGCTCAGCTCGAAGCAACGCCAGTACCTCACGGGGCTCGCCCACGCCCTGTCGCCTGTCGTGCGCGTCGGCAAGAGCGGGCTGACCGAGGCGGTCGCCCGCGAGACGGGCCACGCCCTGCGCGCGCACGAGCTGATCAAGCTGCGCCTCGAGGTCGAGGACGGCCACGAGCGGCGCGCGATGGCCGACGCGCTCGCCGCCGAGACGCGCGCCGCCCTGGTCGGCACCGTCGGGAAGGTCGCGATCCTCTATCGCGCCCGCGAGGAAGACCCGGCGATCCGGCTGCCGGAGTAGGGTCGCCATGCCCGTCGCTCCAGGCAGCCGTCTCGGGCCCTACCAGATCGTCGCGCAGCTCGGCCAGGGCGGCATGGGCATCGTGTTCCGCGCCCGGGACACCAAGCTCGAGCGCGACGTGGCGGTGAAGGTCCTGCCGAAGAACCTCGCGGAGGACCCCGAGGCCCTCGCCCGCTTCGAGCGCGAGGCCAAGGCCGTGGCCGCGTTGTCCCACCCGAACATCCTGGCGATCCACGACTTCGGCAGCGAGGACGGCACCCTCTACGCGGCGATGGAGCTGCTCGAGGGCGAGACGCTGCGCCAGCGGCTCGCGGACGGCGCGCTGCCGACGCGCAAGGCCGTCGAGGTCGCGCTGGCGATCGCCGCCGGCCTCGCCGCCGCGCACGACAAGGGCATCGTCCACCGCGACCTCAAGCCCGAGAACGTCTTCCTGCTCGGCAGCGGCCAGGTCAAGGTGCTCGACTTCGGCCTCGCCCGTGTGGACACGGCAGCGCCGGCCGCCCCGGACGGCGCGGACGTCCAGACGGTGTCGCTCTCGACCGAGCCCGGCCGCGTCATGGGAACGGTCGGCTACATGGCCCCCGAGCAGGTGCGCGGGAAGACGGTCGACGCGCGCGCCGACATCTTCTCCTTCGGCGCGGTCCTCTACGAGCTGCTCACCGGCAAGCGCGCCTTCCACGGCGATAGCTCCGTGGAGACGCTCAACGCGATCCTCAAGGAGGACCCGCCCAGCCTCTTCGAGTCCACGAAGAACGTCTCGCCCGCGCTCGAGCGGATCGTGCGGCGCTGCCTCGAGAAGCGGCCGGAGGAGCGCTTCCGCACGGCGCACGACCTCGCGATCGCGCTCGACGCGATCTCGACCTCGTCGACGCACAACCTGGCCTCCGAGGCGCAGGCGGCCGCGCCCGAGCCCGCCGCCGCTCGGGGCCGCGGCCGGCTGCTGGAGCGGGCCGGCCTGCTGCTCGCCGGCGCGGCGCTCGCCGCGGGCGGGCTGCTCGCGCGCGAGCGGGCGCGGCCGCCCCAGGCGAGCGGCGCCGCCGTGTTCCGCTGGCTGAGCTTCTCCGGCCGCGATTCCTCGCCCGCGGTCTCGCCCGACGGGCGCACGATCGCCTTCGCCTCCGACCGCGACGGCCAGCCGCGCATCTGGCTGAAGCAGGTGAGCGGCGAGGGCGAGGCGCCGCTCACCACCGGCCCCGACGACTTCCCGCGCTTCTCGCCCGACGGCTCGCAGGTCCTCTTCGCGCGGCCCGACGGGACGGGCACATCGCTCTACCGCGCCGCGGTGCTCGGCGGCGAGGCGCGGCGGCTGCTCGAGGGCGCCGCCGAGGGCGACTGGTCGCCGGACGGCAAGAGGATCGCCTTCCTGCGGCTGCAGAGCGAGGCCGGGCAGACCGTCAGCGTCGTCGGCGTCGCCTCGGCGGACGGCTCCGAGGCGCGCGAGGTGGCCAAGGTGCCCGGCGGCCTGCGCGCGCCGCGCTGGTCGCCCGACGCGCGCACGATCGCGGCCGTGCCGGCGCCGGGCTCGCTGCTGGCCGGCGCGCAGCAGGGCGTCGTGCTGGTGGGTGTCGAGGACGGCCAGGTCCGCGGCGCGCCGGCCCCCGATCCGCGCCGCAACATCTCGGCCGCGGCGTGGACCGCCGCGGGCGAGCTCGTCTACCTGCAGGCCGAGTCGGTGGTGCGCGCCGCCGGGAGCACGGCCATCCTCGTGCGCCAGGACGCCGCGAGCGGCCGCGTCTCGTCCCAGACCTGGAGCCCGTCGAGCGCGCTGGTGCTCGACGTGCTCGACGACGGGCGCGTCGTCTTCGACACGCGTTCGCCCCGCCAGAACCTCCGCGAGCTGAAGCTCCCGGGTGGCGCCTCCTCCGGCCGCTGGCTCTCCCGGGGCGAGTCCACCGACCGCCAGCCCGTCTACTCGCCCGACGGCGAGTGGGTGGCCTTCTCCTCGAACCGCGGCGGGGGGATGAACCTGTGGCTCGTCTCCACCACCACCGGCAACCTGCGCCGCGTCACCGACGCGCACGTCAACTGGGACCCGGCCTTCAGCCGCGACGGCCGGCGGCTGCTGTGGAGCTCGAACCGCGGCGGCAACTTCGAGATCTGGAGCGCCGACGTCGACGGCAGCGGCCCGCGCCAGCTCACGCAGGACGGCGGCAACGCCGAGAACCCGACGGCGACGCCCGACGGGCAGTGGGTCGTCTACAGCTCGGGCAACCCGCAGAAGGCGGGGCTGTGGAAGATCCACCCCGACGGCACCGGCGCCACCCAGGTCGTCAAGGGCCGCGTCTCGCTGCCCGACGTCTCGCCCGACGGGCGCCGGGTGCTCTACCGCGTCTTCTCCGGCAAGTACCCGGCGTCGCTGCGCGTCGTGCGCCTCGAGGACGGCAAGCCCGAGCCGTTCGAGCTGAAGGTGGGCGCGGAGCGCAAGACGACGGTCACGCTCGGGCGCGCGCGTTGGATGCCGGATGGCCGGGCGATCGCCTTCGTGGGCCAGGACCCGAGTGGCGCCTCCGGTGTCTACGTCCAGGACTTCGTGCCGGGCCAGGACACCGCCGCCACGCGCCGGCCGCTCGCGGGCTTCGACCCGGACGTGGCGGCCGAGTCGTTCGGCCTCGCGCCGGACGGCTCGCGCCTGGTGCTGGCCGGCTGGGTACAGCTGTTCAGCGTGATGGAGGGCGAGGGCCTGCCCGGCCTGTTCGCTCCGCCCCGGGCCGGCGCGGGGCGCTGAGGAGGAGAACGCATGGAGTGGCTCGGAGACCCGCAGATCTGGATCGCGTTCCTCACGCTCGCCGCGCTCGAGATCGTGCTCGGCATCGACAACATCGTGTTCATCTCGATCCTGGTGGGGAAGCTGCCCCCTCACCAGCAACCCGGCGCCTATCGGATCGGCCTGGGGCTCGCGATGGTCATGCGCATCCTGCTGCTGCTGTCGCTGTCCTGGATCATGGGCCTGACGAAGCCCCTGTTCACGGTGCCGCTCGTCGGCGCCGAGCTCAGCGGGCGCGACCTCGTCCTGATCATCGGTGGCCTGTTCCTGGTGGCGAAGAGCACCCACGAGATCCACGACAAGCTCGAGGGCCACGAGGGCGAGAAGTCCGCGCGAGTCGCGGCCTCCTACGGCGCGGTGCTCGCCCAGATCATGGCGCTCGACATCGTCTTCTCGCTCGACTCGGTGATCACGGCGGTCGGCATGGTGCAGCAGGTCGGCGTGATGATCGCTGCGGTCGTCGTGGCCGTGCTCGTGATGATGGCCTTCGCCAAGTCGATCGGCGACTTCGTGGCGCAGCGCCCGACGATCAAGATGCTCGCCCTCTCCTTCCTGCTCGCGATCGGCGTCATGCTGATGGCCGACGGCTTCGGCCACCACGTGCCGAAGGGCTACCTCTACTTCGCGATGGCCTTCTCGCTCTTCGTCGAGATGCTCAACCTGAAGGCCGGCCACCGCGAGGCGCCGGTGCACCTGCGCCAGGCCTACGTGCCCGAGGCGGAGGAGAAGAAGTAGCGTCGCGCCGGCCGGGGTGATCGCGGGCCGCGGATGAGGTAGGCTAGCCTCACCGTGGGCCGGTCGCACGTGGGCCCCGGCCCTGCGCAACGCGAGTCGTCGAACCCCGCCAGGCCCGGAAGGGAGCAACGGTTAGGCGAGCCTCGCGTGTGCCGCAGGTCACCGGGGTTCACGTACGGCCGGCCCGCTCACGATCCCCGAAGCCCCGCTTGAGCTACAAGGTCCTCGCCCTCAAGTACCGCCCGACCTCGTTCGACGAGGTGGTCGGCCAGGGGACCGTCACCCGCACGCTGCGCAACGCGCTCGAGCGCGGCAAGATCGGCCACGCCTTCCTGCTCTCGGGCGCGCGCGGCGTCGGCAAGACCACCACCGCGCGCATCCTGGCCAAGGCCCTCAACTGCGCGCGGGCGGAGGGGCCGACCGGCAGCCCGTGCTCGACGCGCACGCCGGCGGACATCCAGGCGGCCTGCGACAGCTGCCGCGAGATCGCCGACGGCAAGAGCCTCGACGTGCAGGAGATCGACGGGGCCTCGAACAACTCGGTCGACCAGGTGCGCGAGCTGCGCGAGAGCGCCCGCTACAACCCGGCGCGCGACCGCTTCAAGGTGTGGATCATCGACGAGGTCCACATGCTCTCGACCGGCGCCTTCAACGCGCTGTTGAAGACGCTCGAGGAGCCGCCGCCGCGCGTCAAGTTCATCTTCGCCACCACCGAGTACCACAAGATCCCCGAGACGATCCTCTCGCGCTGCCAGCAGTACGACTTCCGGATGATCCCGGCCCGCGAGCTGGCCGTGCACCTGCGCCACATCGCCGACGCCGAGCAGATCCTCATCTCGGACGGCTCGCTGGCGCTGATCGCGCGCGCCGCCGAGGGCAGCGTGCGCGACGGCCTGTCACTGTTCGACCAGGTGCTCGCCTTCACCGGCAACGAGGTGAAGGACGACGAGGTAGCGGGGCTGCTCGGCCTGGTCGACCGCGAGCTGCTGCACCGCGCCTCGCGCGCGATCGTCGAGGGCGACAGCCTGGGCATGCTCGAGCTGGTCGAGAGCCTGGCCGACTACGGCGCCGACTACAGGAACTTCGTGCGCGAGCTGCTGCTGCACCTGCGCGACGTGCTGCTGGTGAAGCTCGCGCCCGAGGGCAACGCGCTGCTGCGCTCGATCCTGCCCGAGGAGAAGGACCGGCTGGCGGCGCTGGCGCAGGCCCTCTCCGAGGAGGACCTGCTGCGCGCGCTCGACCTGCTGACGCGCGTCGAGGGAGAGCTGCGGCACACGACGGACCCGCGCGTCGCGCTCGACCTCAACCTGCTCAAGCTGGTGCAGCTGCGCCGGCTGATGCCCTTCGCCGAGCTGGTGGCGCGGGTCGAGCGCCTGGCCGGCGGCGCCCCGCTCGCCAGCCTGCCGGCGCCGCGCCCGGCGCCGGTGGCGCGCCCGGCCGCGCCCCCGCCGCC
>JBGASI010000342.1:0-5474 GCA_044229815.1 Vicinamibacteria bacterium
GGCGACGGCGGCGTCCGTGATGTGCGAGGGCGTGTCGAAGTCGGGCTCGCCGATCTCGAGGTGGATCACGCTGCGGCCCTTGGCCTCGAGGGCCCGGGCGCGCACGAGCACCTCGAACGCGGTCTCAGTCCCGAGACGCGCCAGACGTTCCGAGAGCTTCATGGTGTCGCCTCCGTCCGCTACTGTAACCCGCGGCCCGGGGGGCGAGAGGATGATGCGAAGGGCTCAGGGCGCCGGGTTGGCTGGCGGCCGCGCCGACGGCGGCTCGGCCGAGTCCATGCGGTCGATGCCGTAGGCCTGGCGCAGCCGCGCCACGGCCGCCTGCGCCTCGCCGACGTCGATCACGACGCGCCGGGTGCCCTGGCCCGGCCTCAGCTCGATCACGTGGAAGCCGCCCTGCGGGCGCCCGAGGGCCTGCCTCACGTCGTCGAGCGAGCCCACCGCGGCGCCGTTCACCTGCGCCACGAGCAGGTCCCGCGCGTCCTGGTAGCCGAGGTTCGCCGCGTCCGGCAGCACGGCCGAGAGGAGTACCAGCCGGCGCTCGGTCTCGGTCACCTCGGCCTCGCGGTCCAGGGCCACCAGCAGCCGGGGCGGCGCGCGGCGGGCCCAGTCGCCGTAGGCGCCGAGGTAGGGCCGCGTCAGCTCCTGGAACACGAGCCCGCCGGCAATCACGTAGTCGGGCCCGCGCCCGAACTGGTAGGGCGGGACCTTGTCCTGCTCGGGCAGCATGCGGCGCAGCGGCAGGGTCAGCCCGAGCCGCTCGCCGCGGCGCAGCACGAGGACGCGCAGCGAGTCGCCGGGCTTGCGGCCGTCGGTGAAGATCTGGGCGAACTGCATGCGGCCGTAGAGCGGGTGCTCGTAGCGGCCCGTGGCGTCGAGCTTCGCGCCGGCGACCTCGAGCAGGACGTCGCCGGCCTCGAGCACGCCGGCCGCGCTGCCTTTCGGCGCTACCTTGAGCACCCGCACGCCGGTCTCCCCCGCGCGCAGCCCCAGCCACTCGCGCAGGGCCGGGTTCGTCAGCTCCTGCCACGACAGGCCCGCCCGGGCGAAGCCCGGCCAGCGCCCGTCGGCGGCGCCCGCGAGGAACTGCGCGAGCACGGGCGAGGCGAGCGTGGTGAAGACGTCGCCGGCGCGGCCGGTGACGAGCCCGACGACGCGGCCGTCGGCCACGACCACCTCGGAGTCGCCGAGCCCCTCGGTGGCAGCCGCCACGTCGAGCGTGAGCAGGCTCGTCTGCGACAGGCCGTGGCGGCCCGAGCGGAGCTGGCGCACGGTCGCCGGGTAGGCGTCGAGCAGCCCGCTGCGCTGCCAGCGCAGGATCGTCAGGGCCCCCTCGCCGGGCGCCCGCGGCGCGATCGGCAGCGGCTCGAGGCCCTGCCAGAACCCGGGGTCGTCGACCTCGACGAGCGCGAGCGGACCCTCCTGGTCGACGAGGGTGACACGGGCCACGGTGCGCGCCTCGCTGCCGAGCTTCTGCGCCTCGACCAGGATGTGGTTGCCGAACGCCGTCGAGGCGAGAAGGATGCGGTGGCCGGGCACGACGAGGCCCGTCACCGTGCGCGTCCACGGCGGCTGCTTCTCCCAGGGCGCGCGCGGGTTCCAGTCCTGGCCGGTCACCCGCACGCTCACGATCCCCGCCCGCAGCGAGGCGGCGAGCGTCGGCGCGGGGGCGGCGGCGACGACGGGCGCGCCCGCGGGCGACGCCGCGGGCGCCGCGGGAAGGGGTGTGCGCGCGCTCGCGCAGCCGGCCGCGAGGGCGAGCAGCAGCGCGGCCGCGCTACGGGCGATGGTCGTGGAGGATCGCATACTGCCTCAGGATCTCCGCCTGCGCGGCGTCGGCACGCTCGCGGTCGAGGGCCTCGATGCCGGCGTCGCCCTCGAGCTCGATCGTGTGGAAGCGCTCGCGGTTGCCCGCGAACGCGGCGAGCACGTCCGGCAGCGAGCGGATCGGCTTGCCGTTGATGCGCTCGACCGCCGCCGGCGGATTGAGCGCCATCTGCGAATTGACCGCGTGACGCAGCACGCGGGTCAGCACGATCACCTCGCGGTCCGCCTCTTCCGGCCGCTCCGCCTCGCGGAAGAGCTGGTGCCAGACGAGGTCGCGGTCGACCGACTGCGGCCAGCCGCGGCCGAGCGTCTTCAGCAGCTCGACCTCCAGGCGCATGAAGACGAGCCCCGCGTAGACGACGTAGTCGGGGGCGACGCCGTAGCGGTTGCGGTTGCGGTCGTAGCGCGCGACCCGCCGGGCGCTCGTCCGCAGCTCCTGCTCCCGGCCGTCGCGCCAGACGCTGACGCTCGCCGGCTGGCCGACCTGCAGCATGTCGATCGCGTGCTCGTAGGTGACGCGGGCCTCGCCGAGGGCGATCGTGCCGTCGGTCGCGATCGGCTGGCCGCAGACGGAGAGCAGCACGTCGCCCGGCTGCAGCACGCCGTCGAAGGTGGCACCCGGCGCGACGCGGTCGACCACCACGCCACCCCTGCCCGGGGGCAGGGCGCGCTCGTGGCGGTAGGCGGGCGAGAGCAGTTGCGAGGTGTCGAGCCCCGAGTCGGGAAAACCCTCGTAGCGGCCGTCCTTCAGGTTGTCGAGGAAGTGGCGCACGATCGGGATCGGGATGAAGAAGCCCATGTTGTCGGCGCCCGGGAAGCCCTGGAAGGCGACGCCGACCACCCGGCCGTCCTGCACCACCGGCCCCCCGCTGTTGCCCGGGTTGATGGCGGCGTCCGTCTGGACCACGAGGTGCGCGTCGGCGCCGGAGTGGACGTAGCCGCGCGACTCGATGCGCGAGACGATGCCGGCCGTCGAGGAGACGTCCTGGCCGCCGAGCGGGAAGCCATAGGTGAGGACACGCGAGCCCGTGGCGGGCAGCGTGCCGAGCGGCAGCGCGCGCAGGCCCTCGAAGAAGGCGGGCTCGGCCACCCGCAGCACGGCCAGGTCGCAGTCGTTGCCGACCGTCTCGAGCGTCGCGACGTACGGATTGGCCTGGTCGGGCCGGCGCACCAGGATCTGCCGCGCGTCGGCGATCACGTGCGCGTTCGTGAGGATGCGCCGGCCCTCGAGCACGAAACCGCTGCCCGAGGCCCCGCTCACCGGCTCCTGGCGCCAGGGCAGCGACCAGTCGTAGGCCGAGCGGTAGACCTGCACCGAGACCACCGAGGACGCGACGTGGTTCGCGCCCGCGGCGTTCGCGTGGCGTGCCGGCGCCGCGGCGCAGGGGGCGAGCGGGCCGAGCGCGGCCAGCAGGCCGAGCGCGGCCGCCTGGCGGGCCCTCACAGGCCCTCCGCCACGGCGTCCGCCGCGCGCGTCCCCTCGGCGACCGAGTCGGGGATGCCGGTGCTGCGCACGCCGGCGCCGGTGAGGACGAGCCCCGGCGCCTGCTGCTGCAGCAGCCGCTCGACGGCTTCCATCCGTTCGAGGTGTCCGACCTCGAGCTGCGGCGTGCCCTGCGGCCAGCGGAACACGCGCGTCATCACCGGACGGCCGCGCAGTCCCAGGATCGGGGTCATGTCCTTCTCGACGGTCTGCACCATCTCCTCGTCGCTCAATGCCAGCACGTCCCCGTCGCGCGCGCCGCCCAGGAACCCGCGCAGCAGCACGTGGCCCGCGGGCGCGCGGCCCGCGAACTTCGTGGAGACGAAGCTCAGCGCCGTGGTGCGCAGGCCCTCGCCCTGCGGCACCACCATCCCGTAGCCGTCGAGGGGGTGAGCCACGTCCTCGCGCCGGTAGCCGAGCGCCACGGTCGCCGAGGAGGCGAAGGACACGGCGGACAGCGCGCGTGCGGCCTCCGGCACGAGCCCGCCCAGCGCGGGCGCGATGCGCGGCCCCGGCGCCGCAACGATCACGCGCTGGGCCTCCACGACCTCCTGGCGGTCGAGCCGGAGCCGGTAGCCGAAGCCGTCGCGCTCGACGGCGCGCACCGGCAGCCGCGTCACGAGCGACTCGCGGGGCAGCCGCAGTACGAGGGCGTCGACCAGCTCGCGCAGCCCGCCGCGCAGCGAGTAGAAGGCCGGGGGCGGGCGCTCACCGGGCCGCCGCGCGGGCCGCGGCGTCAGCCACATCCCGCGCACCAGGCTGCCGTGGCGCTTCTCGAGCTCGCGGAAGCGCGGGAAGGTGCCAAGGATCGAGAGCCGCTCCGGGTCGCCCGCGTGGATACCCGCGAGCAGGGGCTCGCCGAGGCGCTCCACGCACTCCTGGCCGAAGCGCCGACGCAGGAAACTCGCGATCGACTCGTCCGCGGCGCCGCGGCGGCCGGGGATCACGAGGTCGAGGCCCATGCGCAGCTTGCCGGGCCACGAGAACAGCTCGCTCCTGAGGAACGGCAGGATCTTCGTCGGCACCGCGAGCAGCATCCCCTCGGGCAGCGCGTGCAGGCGGCCCCCGTGCAGGATGTAGACCGAGCGCTCGTCCGGGTTGGTCGGGATCAGCCGGTCGGCGAGGCCGAGCTCGCGCGCGAGCGCGAGGCCCTCGGGCTTCTGCGCCAGGATCGAGTCGGGGCCGCCCTCGAGCAGGAAGCCGTCGCGACGCTCGGTGCGGATGACGCCGCCGAGGGAGGGGCTCGCCTCGACGAGGTGGAAGGGGACCCCGCGCTTGAGGAGGTTGTGGGCGGCGGCGAGGCCCGTGATGCCGCCGCCGATGATGGCCACCGTCGTCTTCGTCACGAGTTTTCCATCTTACGGGCAAGCGCCCGCCGACGCGAGGGCCGTCACGACCATTGACACCCGGACGCGGCCGCTGTCAGACTGCCGCCGTACGTCAGGGTGCCTCTCGTTTCGGGAGGGTAATAGGGAAGCAGGTTCGAAGCCTGCGCGGTCCCGCCACTGTAGCCGGCGAGCCCGCTCCCCTCAGGCGCTCGAAGGGCGCCGCCACTCGGCAACCCCTCGCGGGGACCGGGGAAGGTCGGGAGCGACGCGACGACCCGGGAGCCAGGAAACCTGCCCTGACTGACGGACCTGTCTGGAGGCTTCCTCGGATGAAGGAGCTCCGTTCCGCACTCCTCTCTTTTTGTCTCTTCGCGCCGCTCCTTTCGCCGGCGGCCGCGCAGTCCGCGTTGGCGCCCGCTGCCGGCGCGTTGAACGGCGAGGTGCGCACGAGCGACGGCCGGGCGCTGCCCGGGCTCGCCGTGCAGCTTGACGGGCCCGGCGGCACGACGCGCGTCAGCACGGGGCCCCACGGCGAGTTTCGCGTCGCCGGCCTGCCGCCCGGCGAGTACGCGGTCGCGGTCGACGCGCCGGGCCTGCGGCTGGTGGGCCCCGGGCGCCTGAGCGTCGGCGGCGGCGAGGCGCGGCTCGCGCTGGTGCTGGCGCCGGCGCCGGTGCGCGAGCGGGTGGTGGTGAGCGCGACCCGCGGCGAGGCCACGCTGTCGACGCTCGGCGTGGCGGGCGACGTGATCGAGCGCGAGCGGCTCGACGAGCGCGCGGCCCCCGAGTTGCTCTCGCTGCTGCAGGAGCTGCCGGGGATCGCCACCTCGCGCGCGGGC